>JALHLM010000042.1 GCA_022844585.1 Pirellulales bacterium
CGTCGGTCGCCCCAAATCTGCTAGACTGCGGGCTGAAACGCCTGGCGCCGCCGCTCGGCATGGTTGCGAGCGATCATCGTCGGTCTCCGGAGCGTCCTATTCAACACCTGTGAATTGGGGAACTATGCTGATCAAAGTCGGCTTTGAGATTTCGTTTGACTCTCCGCGGCCGGCCCCCATGTTGTTGATGCTCTACCTGCATCCATCGCGCGAGTTGACCACGCGGCGGGCGGACCGCCTGGAAGTGACTCCGCGATTGCCGGTCGCCGAGTATTTCGATCTGTACGGCAATCGTTGCGGGCGCGTCGTGGCGCCGACGGGGCGCGTGATGTTTCGCAATGAAGCGCTGGTGGAAGATTGCGGCTTGCCCGATTTGCAAGTGCCGAGCGCGCCGCAGGCCCTGGTGCAGGATCTTCCGCACGAGACATTGCTGTACCTGCTGGCCAGCCGTTACTGCGAGGTGGACAGCGAATTGAAGGACCTGGCGTGGAGTCTGTTCGGGCGCACGCCGCCGGGCTGGCCGCGCGTGCAGGCGATCTGCGAGTTCGTGCATCGGCACATTCGCTTCGACTACATGCAAGCCCGGGCGACGCGGACGGCGCTCGATGTCTACAAAGAGCGGGTCGGCGTCTGCCGCGATTTCATGCACCTGGCGATCACGTTTTGCCGGAACTGTAATATTCCCGCACGCTACTGCACCGGTTACCTGGGCGATCTCGGCGTGCCGCAGGCTGATAGTCCGATGGACTTCAGCGCCTGGTTCGAGGCGTATCTCGGCGGTCAGTGGTACGCGTTCGATGCCCGCAACAACGTGCCGCGGATCGGCCGGGTGTTGATGGCGCGCGGCCGCGACGCCGCGGACGTGGCAATGACGACCACGTTCGGGGAGAATCGGCTGGATACGTTTCGCGTCTGGACGGATGAAGTAAACGCGAAAGACTGTGTCGCGTGAATGGAGCCAACGTCGGAATCGCGTTATGCAGGAAACTCGACTTGTCGTAGGCTGCGGATACCTCGGACGCCGGGCTGCGGAACTGTGGCGGGATGCAGGGGACGAAGTGTTCGTCACCACGCGTTCGCCGGAACGTGCGGCGCAATTCCGAGCTGACGGCTTTCAAGCGATTCAGGTTGACCTTACGCAGTCCACAAAATGGCCGTCCTTTCCGGCTGCGGCCACGGTGCTGTTCGCGGTGGGTTTCGATCGTCACGCAGGCGTCGAGATGCGGACGGTTTACGTCGACGGACTGCGCCGCACCTTGGACGCGCTGCCTGCCAACGTGGGGCGATTCATCTACATCAGCTCCACGGGCGTCTACGGGCAGAGCCAGGACGAAGTGGTCGACGAGGATTCGCCGACGGAGCCCACGCGGCAGGGCGGTAAAATCTGCCTCGAAGCCGAGTCGCTGCTGAGGAGTCATCCCGTTGGGGCGCGAGCTATTATCTTGCGGTTGGCCGGCATCTATGGGCCGGGCCGAATTCCGCGACTCGACGCCATCCGGGCCGGCGAACCGCTAGCGTTGCCCACCGAGGGATTCCTCAACCTGATTCATGTCGAAGACGCAGCGCGAATTGTTCTGTTAGCGGCGGAACTCGCCCGGCCGCCCCGAACCTACCTGGTTTCCGACGGGCACCCGTTGAAACGGAGCGCGTATTACAACGAGGTCGCCCGTCGGCTCAACGCGCCTCGGCCTACCTACGTGGAACCCGGCGAAAACGCGGCAGCCACGCGAGCCGAAGCAAGCAAGCGTCTCGACATCCGTCGCTTGCTCACCGAGCTTCCGGTGACGCTTAAGTACCCCAACTACAAGCATGGATTGAAGGCGATTCTGGCGGACGAGTTGCGTTCGACATCCATTTAGCCACTCCGATCGCCCGCACTTCCCTGCCACGTGATCGGCAGGCGGACTGCGGACCCCATATCCGACATTCCCGTCGGCCGGCGCGCCACGCTACAATACTTCAGCTGTCCCACGGAGCGCCCCCACGATGGCTGATGAAAACCCTGCGCCTTGGGTCGATGGACGAACCATTGGCGAAGCGCTGTTGCACACGGTCTCCCTCCATGGCGAGCGCGATGCGCTCGTGTTCCCCGAATTGGATTTGCGCTGGAGCTACGCGCAATTTGCCCACGAAGTGGAACGCGCCGCGCGCGGTTTGCTGGCGATCGGCATTCAAGCGGGCGAGCACGTCGCGATTTGGGCGACGAACGTGCCGCAATGGGTCGTCATGCAATTTGCCACGGCGCGGATCGGCGCCGTGCTGGTCACCGTGAACCCGGCATATCGGCCGTTTGAGCTGAACTATGTGCTCAAGCAGAGTGACGCGGTCGCCTTGTTTCTCGTCGACCGCTTTAAGACTTCCAACTATTTCACCATGCTCGGCGAGGTCTGCCCCGAGTTGGCCCAGGCGGCGCCGGACAACCTGTCGCTGAGCGAATTTCCGAAGCTTCGCCATGTCGTAGCGCTCAAAGGCGGCCAGCCGGGCGGTTCAATCACCTGGGAACAAATGCTGGTACGCGGCGAGTCCATCACCTCAGCGCAGGTCAATGCGCGCGCCGCACAATTGCACGCCGCCCAGCCGATCAACATCCAATATACCTCCGGCACGACTGGCTTCCCGAAGGCGGCCACGTTGAGTCACCGCAACCTGCTGATGAATGCCTTCTACGTGGGGCAATGCCAACGGCTGACGACGGAGGACCGGATCTGCATTCCCGTGCCGTTTTATCATTGCTTCGGTTGCGTATTGGGGACGTTATGCGCGGCCGTTTACGGCGCGGCGATGGTCGTGCCAGCCGAGTATTTTCAACCCACGGCGACGCTCGCCGCAATCGAGCAGGCCCGCGCCACGTCCATTTATGGCGTGCCGACAATGTTCATCGCCGAGTTGGAAGACGCAACGTTCGCTGGGCGGGACCTCAAGTCCTTGCGGACCGGCATCATGGCCGGCAGCCCTTGCCCGATCGAAGTCATGCGGAAAGTCATCGATCGCATGGGCGCGCGGGAAATGACCATCGCCTACGGGCAGACCGAGGCCTCGCCCGTGATCACGCAAACGCGCACCGACGACCCGCTGGAACTGCGCGTGGAAACCGTCGGACGTGAACTGCCGGGCGTGGAAGTGAAAATCGTCGATCCCGCGACTGGCGATACCGTCCCGACCGGTGTACAGGGCGAACTTTGCACGCGCGGGCACGTGGTGATGCTTGGCTATTACAACAATCCCGACGCCACGGCCGCGGCAATCGATTCCGACGGCTGGCTCCATACCGGCGACCTCGCCACGCAACAGTCGAACGGCTATTACCGCATCACCGGCCGCATCAAGGACATGGTCATCCGCGGTGGGGAGAACATTTTCCCTCGCGAGATCGAGGAGTTCCTGTTCACTCACCCGGCGATCGAACAAGCCGCCGTGGTGGGGGTGCCGGATCCGAAGTACGTCGAGGAATTGTGCGCGTGGATCAAGCTAAAATCCGGCTGCGAACTCTCGGTCGATGAAGTCCGCAACTACTGCCGGGCCCACTTGGCTCACTATAAGGTCCCACGGCACGTGAAATTTGTCGAGTCCTTCCCGCAAACGGTGACCGGCAAGATCCAGAAGTTCAAAATCCGCGAGTTGATGTGCCAGGAACTGCAGGTCAAGGAACACGAAACGGCGTAAGGTCTTTACCACTCTCAACCCGTGAAGATGGGTCGACTGTGGGAGGCGTCTCCGACGCCGATGGTTCGAAGCGGCACTACAAGACCGCGCGATTCCCTGGAAAATCGCCCATCGCATCGGCGTCGGAGACGCCTCCCACAATCGGTTTTTTTCCGCGCCATAAATTCTTGCGGCGGTTTCTTGCCCGACCTTGCGAGACTCGCGTAGAATCAGGGAACGGGCGTCGGGTTGGGCCCCTGACGGCCTGAGAATCGATCTCGCCGCAGTTTCAGGCTCGTTAGTTGCGACGAGCTATTCGCGTCCGGTTCAGCAAGGAAGATGCCATGGACCCCATGTGGTGGTGGATCGTCGGCGCGTTCGTACTTAGCCTCGCGGTAGCCGCGGGCCTCTTGTGGCGGCCGATGCGCAAGGCCTGGAGTGCGCCTGATCTGGAAAAATGCCAGCGGGACTTCCATCTCCAGCGCGAACGGCTGGAGCACCGCTTTTTCGAACTCGCGGCGGCCAGCGGCAAGCCGCGAGGCCTGCGCTGGGCCGATTGCGACTTCGCCGATGACGTCACCTACGCACGCGACCGCGGGTTGCGGGGCGAGTTGCAGGCTTTCGTGGGCGTGACCATCCGTTTCGAGGCGATCGAAGGGGGGCCCATGGAAGACGTCGAGGCGGTAGGCAACCTGCGTGCCGCCACGGCGGTCTTTCGCTTCGACGGAACGCTCTGGCGCACCGACGGCCGTGCCATCTTCAACTTGAACCCCGCCGAGGCGATCGCTTACTACCACGAAAGCCTCACGCGGGTCGCGGAACGCCAAACTCGCCGCGTCTAGCGGAAGCTGTTGCCGCTCACTTCGACGAGGCATTGCTCGATGATGTCGAGCGCCTTGTCCAATTCCGCGCGCTCGATCACCAATGGCGGCGTCAACGTCAGAATGCTCCCCATCGTGAGCTTGAAACTCAGCCCGAGTTCCAACGCGCGATACATCACCGCCTCGGCCTCGTCCGTGGCCTTTTCCTTGGTTTGGCGGTCTTTCACCAGCTCGATGCCCAGCAACAGCCCGACACCACGGACGTCGCCGATGAGTGGGAATTTCTCTTTCATCGCCTGCATGCGGCGCATCGCATGCGCGCCCAGTTCGCGGGCGTTTTCGACCAGCTTTTCATCTTCGATGATTTGCAGCGTCGCCAAGCCGGCAGCGCAGGCAACCGGGCTTTTCTCGTGCGTGTAATGCCCGAGCGCGCGGTCGCCAGCGACATCGAAATCATCCCGCGCCACGAGCGCCGCCAGCGGGAACACGCCGCCGCCGAGGCCTTTGCCGAGGACCATCATGTCCGGCACGACCCCGAAATGCTCGCTCGCCCACATTTTGCCGGTGCGGCCGAGGCCCAGGCAGATTTCGTCGAAGATCAACAGAGCGCCGTGTTTATCGCAAGCGCGGCGGACCGCCTCCCAGTATTCGGGCGGCGGCACAAACGGCGTGCTGCGGATGGGCTCGGCGATCACGGCCGCGACGTCTCCTTCTTTTTCCAGCACGTATTCGAGGTAGTTCGAGCACTTCAAATCGCAACCGCCGCGCGTCGAACAATCCCACAAACAGCGATAACTGTCGGCCGGCGGGACGTGTTCCGTTCCCGGCAGTAGCGGCCCAATGCGGCTGCGGAAAATCGCCTCGCCGCCCAGCGAGATGGAATCCAATGACGCGCCGTGAAACGAGTCCCACATCGAGATCGTTTTGAAGCGCCCCGTCACGATCCGCGCCAATTTGAGCGCCATCCCGATGGCGCTCGTGCCACCAGGGGCGAGTAGGATCTTGTTCAAATTGCCCGGCGATGCCGTCGCCAGTTTCGCGGCGAAATCGACGGCCACCTGGTTCGCGTAGCGCCGCGTGCAAAACGGCATCGCGTCGAGCTGCTGCTTGATCGCCTCGATCACCCGGGGATGCCCGAAGCCGACCTGGTGGACGCTGTTGCCATGGAAATCCATGTACCGGCGGCCCTGCAAGTCCTCGATGTAGATGCCCCGCGCGCCCGACAGAGCGTTCAAACACGGAGTCGACAGCGACTGTTCCAGAAACCACTTGGCGTCGTCGGCCAGAAGTTTTCGTGTGGCCGCGTCCAGCTGCGCGTCCTGCCACTGCTGGCGGCGAGGAGAGAGGTTGACGTCCCCTTCGGAACGATCGACATGCGACGAATCAGCAGCCATTGCGCGACGAACTCACAAAGTGGATACAAACGCCACACCAACCCGAAGCGCCAGCGAGGGGGAGATGACGTCGCCATGCAGCGCGCCACGGCGCTGAGAATCAACGTCCATCCCGGCCTCCGGCACGCCGGTCTCAGGTGGGCGAACCGGCCCCATATTCCGTGGAATCGGCCCGAATTGCAACGGCCGCCGCTGGCGATCCGTGCCGAGGATGATATTCTGTCTGGGCGCGCTCTGGGTCGCCAAACTTACCGGAATCAGCGAGTCCCCCGCCGTGTCCCGCCCTCAAGGTCGCCTTACCACCTGGCTGGCCAGCGCGCCGCAGCCAGCGTTCACCCTGTTCGCCATGCTGGCGGCGTTCTCGACGTACTTCTGCATGTACGCGTTTCGCAAGCCGTTCGCAGCCGCCGAGTTCAAGGATTTGCATTCCGCCTGGTTTGGCGAGATCCAGCTCAAGAGTTTGCTGGTCATCAGTCAAACCATTGGATATGCGATCTCCAAGTTTGTCGGGATCAAAGTTTGCTCCGAAGCACAGCCGCATCGGCGCTCGCAAGCGCTGATCGGGCTTATCCTCTTTGCCGAACTCGCCCTCGTCGCCTTTGGAGCGTTGCCCGTCGAGTTGAAATTCCTCGCGCTGTTCGCCAACGGCCTGGCATTGGGAATGGTCTGGGGCCTGGTCGTCTGGTACTTGGAGGGCCGCCGGACTTCCGAATTGCTTTTGGCCGGATTGAGTTGTTCTTTCATTGTCGCCAGCGGCATGACGAAGGACGTTGGCAGTGCGATGATGAGCCCACCGAGCTGGGCGACCGGCATCTTGGGAAGCGGCGTTTCGGAAATGTGGATGCCTGCGGCGACGGGTGCCGTGTTTCTGCCGTTCTATATTTTGTCGGTTTGGTGCCTGAAGCAGTTGCCCAAGCCCTCCAAGGCGGACGAATCGGAACGCAGCATCCGCGAAGTGATGGACGGAACGCATCGGTTGGCCTTTGTGAAGCATTTCTTCTGGGGCCTGTTGATGCTGATCATCACGTACTTCTTTCTCACCGCCTATCGCGACTTCCGCGACAACTTTCAGCGTCAACTATTCGAGGCGCTGGAGTATCCGTATGACTCCAACAAATTGATTGTCTCGCGCAGCGAAATGATCGTGGCGTTCATTGTCACAGGCACACTGGCGCTGCTGAACATGATTAAAGACAATCGCCGCGGCTTGATTGGGGCCTTTGTGATTATGTGCGGCGGGTTGATGCTGATGGGCGCAGCGACCTATTTGCACCGAGCGTCCATGTTGAGCGGATTCTGGTGGATGACGTTGGTGGGAACGGGAGCCTATCTCGCGTACGTGCCTTACGGTTCCGTGCTGTTCGACCGCCTGATCGCGTCGACTCGCGTGGTCGGCACCGCAGTATTCGCCATCTATGTCGCGGATGCCCTGGGTTACACCGGATCGATCGGAGTGCTGTTGTTCAAAGAATTTGGCCAGAAGGACATCTCCTACCTGGAGTTCTTCGAGCAATTCACGATCTATCTCTCAATTTTTGGGACGATCTTTCTCGTCGGCAGTTGCGCCTATTTCCTCACCCGCCATAGGCAGGCCGAGGCATGAGTCAATCTGCGCAAACCTCTGCCCAGCCTGCGCGTTTGCGGCTTGCTCCGAGGCTCTCCGGAAATAAGCTGAATGATTACAATGCGGGCTGTGTCGCCCCATTCCGTTGATGTTTGCTACAGTTCGCCATGAGCCTTCTCGAACCGCTTCATCGCCAGCGCATCGCACAGAAAGTCGGCGGTCACCAGTCGGGACGGACGCTGGACCAGTATTTCTACGCAGACGAAGCCGTCTACCAGGCCGAGTTGGACGCCTTCTGGCGCTCCGGCTGGTTGTTCGCCGGGCATTCTTGCCAGGTCGCCGAGCCAGGCGACTACTTCGTTTACAAAGTCGCCGGCGATGAAATTCTGATTCTCCGCGACGACGAGGGACGCGTCCGCGCGTCACACAACGTCTGCCGGCATCGCGGCAGCACGCTGTGCCAGGATCCGGCCGGGCACATCGGGCGGATCGTGTGCCCGTATCACCAGTGGACCTACGGCCGCGACGGGCAATTACTCGCCTGCCGCGGCATGGGCGAGGACTTCGATAAGTCCGAGTACCGCTTGAAGCCGGTCCATCTCGAAGAAGTCAACGGGTTGATCTTCGTCTCGCTCGCCGCTGAGCCGATGCCCTTCGACGCAGCTCGTGCGGAAATGGCGCCGCAGCTCGCGCCCCAGGGGTTCGATCGCGCCAAAGTGGCGAAGATCGTCGACTACACGATTCCGGCCAATTGGAAGCTGGTTTGGGAAAACAATCGCGAGTGCTACCACTGCAACGCGAATCATCCCCAGTACATCAAGGCGAACTTCGACCACTACAACGCCGACGACACCACGGAGCGCGTCCGCACCGCCATTACCTCAGCTACGGCGAAGCAGGAAGATCGCTGGGCAGCGCAAGGGCTCGCCGCGACGCACACCGCGACGGGGATGTGCGTCTTCCCGGACGCCGCGAACAAGATCTGGTTCGCGGCGAATCGCACGCCGCTAGTCGATGGTTACGTCAGCGAAACGATGGACGGCCGCCAGGTCGCGCCGTTGATGGGCGACTACCAGGCCCCGGACGTCGGCACGCTGCGGATGCGCACGCTGCCGAACTTTTGGAATCACTCCAGTTGTGATCATTGCGTCAGCACGCGTTTGACGCCGCTGGGGCATTTTGCCACGGAAGCCCGGGTGATCTGGCTCGTCGACCGCGATGCGAAAGAAGGCGTCGATTACCGCCTCGAAGAGATCATGCCGTTCTGGCAATTGACGTCCGAGCAAGATTGGGAACTCTGCGAACTGGCCCAACGCGGCGTCACCAGCAGCGGCTACCAGCCAGGCCCGCTCTCGCCGGTTAAAGAATACAACGTGATGGGTTTCCTGAAGTGGTACTTGGACGTCCTCGGAACCTGGGCAGGCAAAACGCCGGGAGCGGTTGATTGAGCCTCAATGATGCGGAAATCGTAATCGTCGGCGGCGGCGCGGTCGGCTGCGCGATGGCCTATGCACTCACGCAAGCCGGCCAGCGCGACGTGCTGCTCATCGAAAAACAGCCCGGGCTGGGCGAAGTGACGACATCGCAAGGCGCCGGCCTGTGCGGGCAGGTGCGCGATACCGCCGAGCGCACGCGGTTGGCGATGGTCTCCGCGAAGACCTTTGCACAACTGCAGCGCGACGCCGACGTCCGGCCCGATTGGCATGCCGTGGGGAGCATCCGCATCGCGGAATCCGCCGCGAACGCCGCACGCTTTCGCGAATTGAAGACAGTGGCCGATGAGGCGAAACTCGAGACCGAATTGCTTGACCGGGCGGAGGCGTCGAAACTCTGGCCGGCCATCGATTTCCGTCGGGCCGAAGCGGTCCTCTGGTGCCCGACCGATGGCTACATGCGTCCGAAGGACGTGGTGAACACGTATCGGCATCACGCCGAAAAATCCGGCGCAAAGTTCGCCACCGGCGTTGCGGTCGAAGGCTTCGATTTGGTGAATGGCCGCGTCGACGGCGTGCGCACGAATCAAGGCCGCATCGCCTGCAAAACGGTGATCAACGCCGCCGGAGCGCACGCGTATCACATCGCCAGGCTCGCCGGCATCGAACTCCCGATCGTGCCGGTGCGACACGAATACTTCATCTCCGTGCCGATGCCGGGCCTGCGACCGGATCTGCCCTGCTTCCGCGTGCCGGACACCGGACTCTACGGTCGCTGTGAGCAAGATCGCCTTTTGCTCGGCGGTTGGGAAACCAAGGCCCTGCGCACCGATCCGCGTTCCTACGACTTGCCCGGCGCGCCGCCGCCAGTGGAGCCGGACTGGCCCGTGCTCAAGCAGTTCGCGCAAGATTTCACCGGACTGTTGCCAGGCACGTCGGACGTGAAGATGGACCGCGTCGGCCGCGGCTGGCCCACATTCACGCCCGACGGCCGCTTCATCCTCGGCCCCAGTTGCCGCGTGCCAGGTTTCGTGATGGCCGGCGGCTGCAACGCCCACGGCATCTCCGGCTCGCCCGGCCTGGGACAACTGCTGGTCGAGGCGATGTTCGAGAAAAAGCCGTCAGAATATGTGCAGAGCTTGAGTCCCGATCGCTTCACGGAAATCAAGTGGGACTGGCAAATGGCGGCCGTCGCGGCGCAGCGAGTGTATGAGACGTACTACGGGGCGCGAGAATCCTCCGCGGCCGGCGTGTGAGAGGATTTCACCACGGAGTCACGGAGGACACGGAGAAGCATTCAAGGAGAGGCACAATGCGCAGTGTCACGATGAATGGCTGGGTTCCTGGCATGCAAAAGGTCAGCCTTAATCACGCATTGCAACAATACGCTGGCGTAGGCTTGAAGTCGGCGCATGGTATGGTGTGCGACATCGTGGAAGGGCGGTCTGTGACCGTGCAGATCGAGTCGGACAAGGTAAACGAATTCTTGCAAATGCTCGAAGAATTCGGCGTGATTGCTTCGGCCGATCTAACGACCTGACGCTTCCACATTGCTTTTTTTGCAGGAACTTGGATTCGAGGAGAGGGCAAATCGTGCAGGAAATTGTCGCCGCGCAGTTTGAAGTTAACGGTCGTCGCTACGCTCCGCCTGCCCGCCCGATCGTCGTGATTTGCATCGACGGGTGCGGGGACGAGTACCTGTCCACGTCGATTGCCCATGGCAAGATGCCACATGTGGCGCGGCTGGCGCGGGATGGTTATCGCGGGTTCGTGCGCGGGGCGTTGCCGTCGTTCACGAATGTGAACAACGCCGCGATCTGCACTGGCTTGCCTCCCTCGGGCACCGGCATTGCCGGCAATTACTTCCTCGACCCGGAAACCGGCGAGGAAGTGATGATGAACTCGTCGAAGTACCTCCGCGCCCCGACGATTCTGGCCGCCGCGGCGAATGCCGGCCGTAAAGTAGCGATGGTCACCGCGAAGGAAAAGCTGCGCGATATTCTCTCGCACAAAATGCGGGGCATCGCGTTTTCCTCGGAAAAGGCGAACCAGGCCAAGCTCGAAACGCACGGCATCGACGACGTGGAACAACTCGTCGGCGCGCCGACGCCCGAGATCTACAGCGGCGACGCCAGCCTGTACGTGCTCCGAGCGGGGGTTGCGCTGATGGCGGCCGGTAGGTCCGATTTCCTCTACCTGTCGCTCACCGACTACATGCAGCACAAATACGCGCCGGAGGCGCCAGAATCGCTGGAATTTTATGCCGGCATCGACGCGCAAATCGGGCGGATGCTGGAACTCGGCGCGATCGTCGGCGCCACGGCCGATCACGGCATGAACGCCAAGACCGACGCCGACGGCAAGCCGAACGTGATCTTCCTGGAGTCCGCGCTCAACAAGCAATTCGGCGGCGGCTTTCGCGTGATCTGCCCGATTACCGATCCGTACGTCGTGCATCACGGCGCGCTCGGCAGCGCGGTCGTCGTCCATCTGCCGCACGGCGCGGATCCCGCGCCCGTCGAGCGTTGGCTCTGGGAACAGCCGGGCGTCACCGAGGTATATGATCGCCGGCTGGCGGCGCTCAAGTTGGAGTTGCCGGCCGATCGGATCGGCGATTTCTTCGTAATGAGCGCACGCGACGTCGTGCTCGGGCGCACACCGGAGCATCACGATCTTTCCGCGCTCAAGGCGCAACTCCGCTCGCACGGAGGGCGCTACGAAGAGTTGGTGCCGATGGTGCTCTCCGCTCCGCTCAAGCCCGCCTATCGCGCGAAAGCCGCCGGCGATCCGCGCAATTTCGATATTTTCGACTTCACCTGCAACGGAATCGAAGGATGACGGAACAAACGCTCGAGGCCTTGGAATTACCCAGCTACATCGCCGGCCAGCCGTATGCGAAGGGCCGCCGGCTCGAAGTGCGCTATCCGTACACGGATGAAGTCATTGGCACGGTGGCCACGATCGGGCCAAACGAGTTGGAAACCGCAATCGCGAAAACGCTCCAAGGGGGCGAGCCGCTTAGCCGTTACCAACGCTACGAGATCCTCGACCGCGCCCGGCGGATGTTGCTGGAGCGCCGCGACGAATTCGCCGACTTGATCCGCCTCGAATCCGGCCTCTGCATGCGCGAGACGACGTATGAAGTCGGCCGCGCGCAGGACGTGTTGCAATTTGCTTCAATGGAGGCCCTCCGCGATGACGGGCAGATTTTCTCCTGCGACGTCTCGCCGCAAGGCAAGAATCGCAAGATCTTCACGCTCCGCGAACCGCTGCGATTGGTCGCCGCGATCACGCCGTTCAATCACCCGCTGAATCAGGTCGCCCACAAGGTGGCGCCGGCGATCGCGGCCGGTGCGCCAATGCTGCTCAAGCCCTCGGAAAAAACCCCGCTCACCGCGATTCGCTTCGCGGAACTGCTCTACGAGGCCGGACTGCCCGGCTGGATGCTGAGCGTCTTCGTCGGCGGCGTCGAGGACGTGATCGAACCGCTGATCTGCGACGAGCGCGTCGAGCTGGTCACTTTTACCGGCAGCGTGAAGATTGGCAAGCGAATCGCTTCGATCGCCGGATACAAAAAGCTGTGCCTGGAGCTCGGCGGCAACTCCCCATTGATCGTGCTCGATGACGCCGATTTGGACTTGGCGATCACCCTCGGCGCGGAGGGGAGCTATCGCAACTCCGGCCAGCGCTGCACCGCCGTCAAACGGTTGCTGATTCACGAAAAGCTCGCCGATGAATTCACCGAACGGTTCGTCGCCAAGACCAAGGAATACGTCTGCGGCGACCCGGCTGATCCGGAAACCCGTGTCGGCACGGTGATCGACGAGCCGGCCGCGAAGCTATTGGAAGACCGTGTTCACAAAGCGGTCGCGCAAGGCGCGAAGGTCCTCGCGGGCGGCGCGCGGCGCGGCGCGCAACTGGAACCGACCGTCATCGCCGACGTACCGCGCAACGCCGAGATGGTGGTGCAAGAATCGTTCGGGCCGCTTTCGCCGATCATGCGGATTCGCGATCTGGACGACGCGATTCAACTCGCCAACGGCACCGCGTATGGCCTTTCCACCGGAGTCGTGACCAACAACATGGCCGCCGCGCTGGAATGCGTGAAGCGCATCCGCACCGGCACCGTGAACATCAATCAGATTCCAGGCTTCCGCATCGAGTCCTCGCCATTCGGCGGCGTGAAGGACTCCGGACTCGGCGTCAAAGAAGGCGTGATCGAGGCGATCAAGTACATGACGTACGTGAAGACCTTCTCGCTGCCTTGGTAGTTGCCGAAGCCCGCAATCGCTTCCCAAGATGAAGCCCACCCATTTTGGGTGGGCTTTTTGCGTTGCGCTTGGGATAGTGTCAAAAAGTCCGGAATTGTCCTGGCAAATCGTGGCCACAATTTCCTAATGCAACTAAAATGAAATCGACACAATTTTCTAACCATCCGCACATACTCGCGATTTGTCATGCGATATCCAGGCTTTGCCGATTCCATTAGGCGATCGAAGTCGACTTCGCCGCACCGCCTGGAGCAGTTGGAGCGTCGCGATTTGTTGTCCGTTTCGGATTCGCTCCGCATCACGGAGATGATGTACCAGCCGGCGCCGCTGGCCGGGAGCGGCTTCGTGGCCGACGATTTTGAATACATCGAGCTCATGAACGTCGGCCCAGCGCCAATCAATCTGAGCGGCGTGCAATTCGCGGCGGGCGTTACGTTCTCATTTACGAACAGTCAGGTCACGGTTCTAGGCCCCGGCGAGCGAGCTTTGGTCGTTAACAGCGTCGCTGGCTTCCAAACCCGCTACGGCGGCGGATTCCGTATCGCGGGCGAGTATGGCGGGCAGTTAAGCAATAGTCAGGAGCAAGTGCTGCTGCTGGATGCATTGGGCAACATCGTTCTCGATTTCAATTACGCTGACCATTGGCACAGCGCTTCCAACGGCGACGGCTTTTCGCTCGTGGTTCTAGATGCCCATTCGCCCAGTTACGCCTGGGGATTGCCTGAGACTTGGCGCGGAGGCCTGCTGGAAGGCGGCTCGCCCGGAACGGCGGAACCGACGTTGCAGCCCGGCGATATCGTCATCAATGAAATTCTCGCGCACACCGACGAAGTGGCCGGCGACATGCTGGAGTTGTACAACCGCACGAACCGCGGGATCAACATCAGCGGTTGGTGGCTGAGCGACAAAGGGAGCGAGTTGAACCGCTACCGCGTCTCCGACGGTAAGTTCGTGCCGGCTGGCGGTTACCTGGTCTTCAATCAGGACCAGCACTTTGGCGACGCGAACGATCCGAACGCGATCATCGAATTCGGCTTCAGCGAGCTCGGCGAGGAAGTCCACATCGCCTCGTGGGATTCGACTGGCACGACCGCGCAATACCTCTTTAGTCAGGAATTCGGGGCGTCGGACCGCGAGCGCACGCTCGGTCGGCACGTTCGCTCCGATGGCTCGATCGTGTTCGTGGAAACAGCCGTCGCCACGATGGGCGGCCCGAACTCGCTTCCCAGCGTTGGCCCCATCGTGATCAGCGAGATCATGTACAACCGCCCCGACACGAGCACGGCCGGCGAGTTCATCGAACTGCACAACATCAGCGACGTCGACGTGCCATTGTTCCTGCCATCTCGGCCTGCCAGCCGCTGGGAAATCCAGGACGCGCTCGAGTTCGCCTTTCCGGCCAACATTACGCTCGAAGCCGGCGGCTACTTGTTGATTGTCGCCAGCAATGGAGCGGCGTTCCGCGCGCAATACAATGTGCCGGCCAACGTGCAGGTGTTCGGACCTTACGGCGGCAGCCTCTCCGATTTCGGCGAAGGCATCACGCTGACCCGCCCAGGCGACCGCGAGGTAACCGGGTTCATCCCGGACTATGTGACGGACTTCGTCGCCTACGACGATGTAGCGCCATGGCCCACTTCGGCCAATGATGGCGGCTATTCGCTCATGCGGATCGACGATCGCGCTTTCGGCAACGACGTCGTGAACTGGAAGGCATCTGATCAGATCGGCGGCACGCCGGGTCGTTCCAACACTGCTGTCATCCAACCCGGCGACACCAGCGGCGACGGGCGCGTGGATATCACCGATCTGAACAACGTCCGCAACGGTTTCAGATCTGAGGGACCGAGCGTCGTCGGCGACACGAACCAGGACGGGCGCGTCGATATCCAGGATCTGAACGCGGTCCGCAACTACTTTGGCGCGGACGCCAACCATGCCCCGGCCATCGCCCCGTTAGTGGCAAGTACGGCAGGGCAGCGACGGGTGACTGTCGGGCTTGAGGCTCAATCATTTTGGCCCACGCGAGACTATGTCGCCGACATGCTGGCGACGATTCGCGCGGAACGCACGCCGCTCAAGAAGGCGAAAGCGCTGGCTTGGGACGAAGCGCTGCTGCAAGTTCTGTAGCGCCCTACCAGCGGACTTCCAGGCCCGCCGTCGCGCCGTGATAGAACACGTCGCCCGTGGTGTCGATGCCGGTACGGACTTGCAACGGATCGTTGATGATGGCGAATGCGTTGAGCGGCAATTGGTCCGGCGTCAGCGCGACGGAATCCACGTGCAACACCTGGTAGCCGCCGCGCAGCCAGACGAATTCCCAGAGTCGAATGGAACCCTTGATGCCGGCTTCCCCCGCGAACGCCGCGCGCTGGTCGTTGGCGGACAGCAATTGATTCCGCGGCGCAAAAGCAAAGATGCCGCTCGGATCGGCGGTTTCCACGACGGCGTCGTTGTTGAAGATGCCCGCGCGGACGAACCCGGCAATCTCGATGCGGCTGTTGCGGACGAGTTGCAGGTCGGCCCCCATTTGAAAACCGTACAGGCGGTTATCGGTGCTCACTTCGTAGATGCGCGTCAGGAACGTCGACGTGCTGAACCATTCCTCGAGTTGCAGCGAACGGAAGCCGCCGAGGACAGTCAGGCGACTATTCAACTCGCGCCGTAAATTGAATTCCTGGCTACCTAGCGTGGATCGTTGGTCGATCAACGGGGAAGTGGCTAATGCGAACTCATTCGCATCAGACGGACCGGGAAGTCGCAATAACTGCGGCCCCGGAATCAAAGCCTGCGCGCGCCAGCCATCGACGCCGAAGATACCGAATTCAAACGCCCAGCTCCGGCCGAGCGGACCTTGGATGCGGAACTTGGGTCCGATCTCACTGCTGAAGGAGAGATCACCGGCGTTCAGCAATTCGTCGCCGGTCGTCGCGTCGCGAATCAGCGTTAAGTCATTCGGATCCGTGCGGGAGAGGATCAGCATGTCGATGCTGGCCATCCAACCGCGCGGCGGACACGGCGCGAACGGGCGTAACCATTCGCGCCCGCTCCAGCAGAATTCCGGACCGACTTGATGTTCCGACTTGCTGGTGAGAACGCCGAGGTAGTCCTGTTCCGGCGATTCGCCGCCGTCTTCGATGACGACGGCGTCCACATCGGGCGCATCAGTCAATTCTTGGCCCACGGCAATGCCGACCGACAGCAAGGTCGCGCAAGGCACGACCAAGTTCTGCAGCCAGCGCATTCGCCCCATGCTCGAATCCCCCATTCGCCGCGCGGCCAGCGCGCTTTACGAACGTCTTGAGCGCCCCCTAGCGCCGAGCCGTCAGTTTCTCTATCGGCTGCGCAAGTGGATTTGGTTACGGCGAGATATCCCGATTGACGGGAAATGCCGACCAGGAAAGATAGTCGATCGAGTCGATCCTGCGCGCAACCCCAGCGTGCCCGCGAAATACTCGTGGGATTTGCCGCTGAGGCTGTGTCAGAAAAGTTGGCAAGGCCCGGACCGGAACGAAGTCCATCCCCATCGGATGGGGATTTGTCACAGGGCCAAGCCAGTAGTTCGCTGGAATTCGCGACGTGGGATGAGCGGTCGGACTAGGCGGGGCGGACGTTTTCCGCGCACGGACCTTTCGGCCCTTGACCTTCGGTGTAGGTCACGCGCTGACCTTCGTGCAGGTCGTCGAATTGAACGTCGACGAGGCTGGACATGTGGAAGAACAAGTCCTTGCCGCCGCTCTCCGTCTTGATGAAACCAAAACCCTTGTCCGTCAACTTCTTGATGCTGCCTTCGGCCATTTGCGTACCTTCACTTTGAATCGCTTCTGAAAACAGCCGGCGGCAGTGCCGCCGGAAGTTGAGCATTGTAACCGATTTCCAGGCGCGAGGAACTAGCCCCCGGCCAGCCATTTTCGCAAAAAAATCGTCCCAAACTAAGCCCAGGGAAGGCCTCTCAAGATCTGTCCATCACCCACGACTCGGTCGGCCTTCCCTGGGTCTGAATGCTTCACTCTGCTCGCCAAGTCGAATCCCAGGGAAGGCCCGCGATGAATTCGCTATCAGCCACGTTCTTACTGGCCTTCCCTGGGCTTTAACGCTGGCGGCCTGCTTGTCACCCACGTTCCGCGGGACTACATTGAGGGCACACGTGGGATTTGCGGCCGCTTGCAGCCACCAACTGCTAAAGAGCCATCGCCCCCGCCGCATCGTTCCATCCGGGGACTTTGCCTGGGCGATTATTCATGGAACCGCCTGGCCGTGGTCCTGCCGTGCAAAGGAGGGGACTGCGGCCGCGTTCGTTTTCGCGGCCGCCGCACGCCCCTTCGCCGGAATGTGACCGCCGCGAAAAGGGAAGGCCAGCGCCGCCATGAATGAGCTCCATCTGCCCGACGACGACTCGACCCAGCAACTGGGCATCTCCACGCTCGCGGTCCACGCCGGCGAGTCGCACCTGAAGCCCGGAAACGCGATCACGGATCCGATTTTTTGCGCCTCGACGTACACGTTTCCCGACACGCAGTCGGTAATCGATTTCATCGAGCAGAAGTTGCCGCGCGAAGAGTACGGCCGCTACGGCAACCCCAGCGAGAAAATCGTGGAACGCAAGCTCGCGGCCCTCGACGGCGGCGAGGACGCGCTGCTTTACGCCTCGGGCATGGCCGCCATCGTCGGCCTGCTGATGACCAAGCTTAACGCCGGCGACGAAGTGATCTTCTTCGACGAGTGTTACCACCGCAGCCGCGAGTTCTGCACGAAGCATCTCGCGCGGTTCGGCGTGACAACGCGCCAGGTGAAGGCCTGCGACTACGATGCGATGGAAGCCGCCATTACGCCGGCTACCAAGTTGCTGGTCAGCGAATCGCCGACGAATCCACATTTGAGCGTCGTCGATCTGGAACGCTTCGCCGAGATCGGCCGCCGGCGCGGCGTCGAAACGTTGATCGATGCCACGCTCGGCACGCCTTACAACTTGCGGCCGATCGCCGCGGGCGTGGACTACGTGCTGCACTCCGCGACGAAGTACCTCGCCGGGCACAACGATTTGCTCGCCGGCGTGCTGGTCGGCGGCAAGGAACAGTTGGAGCCGGTCCGTAAACTGCGCGGCATCATGGGAGCGATTAACTCCCCGCATAACATTTACTTGTTGCTCCGCGGCCTGAAAACGTTCGAGCTGCGGATGGAACGCCACAACCAGAACGGCCTCGCGGTGGCGCAGTTCCTTGCGAACCACCCGCGAATCGAGCGAGTCTTCTACCCTGGCCTCCCTTCGCATCCGTATCACGAAGTGGCCCAACGAACGATGCGCGGTTTCGGCGGCCTGGTCACCTTCCTGGTCAAAGACGCCGATTGGCGCGCTACGGCCCGCGTGGTCGACGCGGCCCGCATCCCGCGCATTGGGCCGAGCCTGGGCGGCGTGGAATCACTGATCGAGCAGCCACTGGTGATGAGCTACTACGAATGCAGCGTCGAAGACCGCCAACGCTTCGGCATCCCGGACAACATGATCCGCCTCGCCTGCGGCATCGAGAATACGGAAGACTTGATCGCGGATTTGAAGCAAGCTCTGGCGAGCTAGTTTGAAGTTTTCAGTGTTCAGTTTTCAGTGTTTCTTAACTTCGGTTGACTGTTGCTCAATGCGTTCTGGCCGTTTCCATTTCATTTACGAAGCCATTCTCTTCACTGAAAACTGAACACTGAAAACATCAAAAACTCCCATTCAATTACG
>JALHLM010000043.1 GCA_022844585.1 Pirellulales bacterium
GGAATAAATCGGAACGACGCATGGCCGCCCCGGAAACGTTCGAATTGCTGTGTCAGCATGCGCGCGAAGCTGCGCTGCTGGATTCCGTCGCTTATCTGCTGGAGTGGGACGAGCGCACGCTCATGCCCCACGCCGCCGGGCCGTATCGAGCCGAGCAGTTTACGCTGCTTTCGGCGCTGGCGCATCAGCGCCAGACCGATCCGCGGATCGGCGAATGGCTTCAAGAGCTTTCCGATAGCCCGTTGGCGGCCGATCCCCACAGCGACACCGGCGCCACGATCCGCGAGTTGCGGCGCAAATATCACAAGAAGACCAAGCTCCCGCAGTCGCTGGTCGAGGAGCTCGCCCGCACGGCGATCCTCGGGCAGCAGGCCTGGGACGACGCGCGCAGGAAGAACGACTTCGGCTCGTTCCGGCCATTGCTGGAAAAGACAATCGACCTCAAGAAACAACAGGCCGAGTGCCTGGGCTACGAGGAATGCCGTTACGACGCGTTGCTCGACGACTACGAGCCAGCGGAAACGACGTCGAACGTCGCCCGCGTGCTGGCCGGGCTGCGCGAGGAATTGGTGCCGCTCGTGGCGGAGATTGCGGCTTCGAAGCGTCGGCCCAAGCATGAGTTGCTGACGCGGCGCTATCCCGAAGAGCAACAGCGGGTGTTTGGCACCGAGATGGGCAAACGGATCGGCTTCGATTTTAACCGCGGCCGGCTCGACGTCACGGTCCATCCGTTTTGCTCGACGATGGGCCCGCACGATTGCCGGATCACGACACGTTACCATGAGAACCAGTTCCCAAGCGCGTTCTTCGGCATCCTGCATGAAGCCGGACACGGCATCTACGAGCAAGGCCTGCGTCCGGAGCAGTTCGGCTTGCCGCCCGGGGAAGCGATTTCGCTCGGCATTCACGAATCGCAGTCGCGGATGTGGGAAAATCTGGTCGGGCGCAGCCGCGCGTTCTGGGAGCACAGCTACCCTGGGGCGCAGCGGGCCTTCCCCGAGGCGCTCGGCGGCGTGCCGTTGGACGACTTCTACTTCGCCATCAACGACGTCCGCCCCTCGCTGATTCGCGTCGAGGCTGACGAAGCGACGTACAATCTGCACATCCTGGTCCGATTCGAGCTGGAACAGGCGCTCATCAACGACGACCTGCCGGTGGCCGATCTGCCCGGCGCGTGGAATGAAAAATACCGCGGCTACCTGGGCATCGAGCCGCCCGACGACACGCAGGGCGTGCTGCAGGACATCCATTGGAGCGCCGGCCTGGTGGGCTATTTCGCCACGTATTCGCTCGGCAATCTGTACGCCGCACAGTTTTTCCAGACGGCACAACGACAACTTGGCGATTTGCACGCCATGTTCCGCCGCGGCGAGTTCGCCCCGCTCCGCGAATGGCTCCGCACCAACATCCACGAACACGGCCGCCGCTATACGGCCGCGCAACTGGTCCAGCGCATCACCGGCCGGCCGCTGGGGCACGCCGATCTGATGGCGGACCTGCGGGGCAAATTCGCGCCGCTCTATGGGCTGTAGTCCAATGCAGCTGAACCGCAGAGGCGCGGAGACGCAGAGAGAATGGAGATAGAGTAGGGCGGGCCGCGCTCACGATCGAGGCGTAGTTCTCGAGAACGATGGCCATTGCGCCATTTGCTTTATTTCGAAAACGCAAGGCCCGCCGGTTCAGCTAGCGGCGGGCCTTACCGCATGATTTACTGATGATCCCCCGCCAACATGACTTTTCCGCCTCGCCCAACCAATTGCGCGCACGGCCCGCCCTACCTCTCCCCCTCTGCGTCTCAGCGCCTCCGCGGTTCAAAATGCGCAGACCACGCCGCGAGTTTTTTCCCCGCACACTAGCTTGCCCTTTCGGCGCGGAAGTATAATCCAGGTCACGGTCGTCCGGTTTTCCTGGGCGGCCGGCCTCCTGTTTGGATTCATTCAAGGTGCGATCATGCCCGTGCAGATGGAGTTATCGCGGATCATTATCAGCGAGATCAACGAACAGCAGGTGATTTATCTGCGCGAGATCGAAGGGAGCCGCACGTTTCCGATCTTGATCGGCATCTTCGAGGCCACGAGCATCGATCGCAAGGTGAAGCGCATCCCCACGCAGCGCCCGCTCACGCACGACCTGCTGGTCAGCATCGTCGAACAGATGGGCGCCGAATTGCAGGACGTGGTGATCAGCGAACTGCGCGAACACACTTACTTCGCCAAGCTCCGCATTCGCCACGAAGGGGAACTGATCGAAATCGACGCCCGGCCCTCCGACGCCATCGCCGTGGCGGTGACCTGCGACCCGCAGTTGCCGATCTATGTTTCGGAAGAAGTACTGACGGACGTGCTGGGGGAGCCGTAAGGAAACGCGGAAGTCGGATCGCGGAATTCGGAAGTGATTGGTCCGTATGCGCCGATTTCAATTCTCGTTGCGGAAGCTGCTGCTGGTGATCGCCGCAGGTTTGGTCGTGGTATCCCATGTCTTTACTTCGCTCAAGCTTCGGAAGGCTGAGCAGGAACTGCACGACTTGCGGATTGAGCAAGGCATTCTGGTCGTCGAAGACGCGTCCAAGATCCAGGTTGTGCGCGTCGATTTGCAGCAGCCTATGACTTGGCGCTGGCGCGTATATCTTCCGCCAGGACGCAGTTATGTAGTGGGTCAGCAGACTAGCGGCATTCTGCCAGACGGTTTTCCTCCGTTGGGCAGCAGTATTGGCGGGCTTCGACCTGGCGAAAACACGGTCACGGCGAAAGTGCAGCGCAATGAACGTAGCGAATGGGCGTTGTTGGTCTATGTGAATGATACTGTCATGATGAAAGCGGATGTTCCCAACGCGCCCAATCGTTGGCCAGAACGCTCGTCCGGCGCGCGGTCGCGCTTCGCGGTTTCCGAGTCGTTTGATCCCTCGCAGCCCACGGAATTACTGCGATATAGAGCGAGCGTGGCGGGGGCGCCGGGCATCACTCCCGAACCGCCGCCAGGAGGTGCGGATGGCGTGTTGATTTGGCTGGATGATGAAAAGAACCAACGGTATTAGGTCAGCTGAGGTGAAACGTGGTGCCCAGATGGGACGATGAAGACGACGCCGAGTACGACGAGTACGATGACGATATCGACACGGAGGACGACGAGGAGCCGATGGTTCCTTGTCCTTATTGCCGGCGGGAGATTCACGAAGAAGCCGAGCAGTGTCCCTACTGCGAGCAATACATCTCGACGGTAGACTCCCCGCCGTCGAAGAAGCCCTGGTGGCTCATCATCGGCGTCGTCGCGTGTTTGTACATGATCTACCGCTGGAGCTTGGGCTAATTGCGCCCGCGTAATGCTGTACACTAGCCCGACGCGCCAGCGAGGGGGAGTCGACACGGAATTTGAGTAGGAGTCGTACTCCAATCAACGTCCCCCCCCTTGCTCGCGCGTCGGGCTAGTGGATGAGGTTCTCTTGGCGCGATTCTAAGCGAACTTCGCAGCCGCTCGCGCCCCCGCAAATCTTCGCCGAGCACTGTTTTTTCTCGCGGCGCTCCATTCGCGGCCGGCGCTTGTCACCGCAACGACTTGCGCGCGGTGCGGCCGACCGATGGTGTGACAAGCTGTTGTCACTCAGGGTGTGGCGGCAAGTTGCAATGCGTTTTGCGTCCGGTATAAGCGTTGGCGGCAGGCGCCTGTTCATAAAAACAAAAAGCAGCGCCCTGCTTAGTGAGTCAACAGCTCGAAGGCAACTGGCGCTGGAGGTTTGCAATGGCGCTCCGCGTGGAACGGGCAATGGTCTCCGCCGCACTGCCGGCGCGGTGGCAGATTGCGTTGCAGCGCTGGCGCGCGGGGACCTCGCGCAGGCCGGACGTCGGTTGCCTGGATGGCGAAGTGGCCGTCATCGCGAAAGTGCGCGACGTGGAGCGCTGGTATGCTTCAGCCGATGCGCGGCCCGGCGCGGTGCTCGGTAATTCGCCTGATGGGAACGGTTGGCTGATGACGGCGCGCGTTCCCTTGGCGCGTGTGGAAACCTTGCTGGCCGATCCGGACGTGCTGCAATTAGAACCGGTGCAACCGTTGCGACCACTGCTCGACGAGGTCACCGTGGAGCTCGGCGCGATGCCAGAGTTGCTGCCGACGCGCGGCGCGGAGCGGCTCGGCGCCGGCGCGGTCGTCGGCGTGATCGACACGCCCTGCGATTGGCGACACGCGAATTTCGCGAGCAGTTCCGGGCGACCGCGCGTGGCCGCGTACTGGGATCAACAAGCCACGTCGCGCGCCGATCGCCGCGTACACTACGGCGCTGTTTGGGATCGCGGCGAACTTTGGATGGCGCGCGATGTTCCCGCGGACGATACGTTCGTATTGAACGCGCACGGCACGCAAATGCTCGACGTCGCCGCGGGCAACGGGCGCGGCGGTAGCGCGCCGGGCGTAGCGCCGCGTGCGGACATCGTTTACGTGGCGATGCCCAGCGCGCCGCGACGAACACGCTCGCGCGGCATGGTAAAAGTCGGGGATACCGTGCGCCTGCTGGAAGGCGCGAAGTTCATCTTCGACCAGGCCGGCAACGCGCCCTGCGCATTGAACATCAGTCTGGGCACGAACGCTGGCCCGCACGACGGAACCACGCTCGCCGAGCAGGCGCTCGACGCCTTGACACTCGCCGCCCCGCGCCGCGCGATCCTGGTCGCGGCCGGTAATATTTATGCGGCGGATCAACATGCGTCGGGTACGGTGGATCGCTCGCAGCCGTTTGATCTCGCGTGGCATGTTCCCTGCGGCGGACGGGTGCGGCATAGCGTCGAGATCTGGTACGGCGCGGGGGATCAATTTGACGTGGAACTCATTGCGCCCCGCGGCCGCGGAGCTTGCCGTGTAGCGTTGGGCGAGAACGCGTGTCTCGTCGATGATCGCAACGGACGGTTGCGCGCGTTCGTCGCGCAGGAAGCGTGCGCCGCGAATGGCGATCGCGTCGCCACGGTCTTTATCGAGCGCGGCGCGCCCGCCGGAGTGTGGACCGTGCGATTGCATCCGCGCCAGATTATCGATGGGCATTTTCATGCCTGGATTGAGCCGGAAGACGACGTCCGGCCGGTGTTTGTCAGCGCCATGGACTCGAATTGCACACTCAACAGCTTGGCCTGCGGGCGAGCCACGATCGCGGTCGGTGCTTATGACGCACAGCGTCCGCACTTGCCGATTGCCTGGTACGCGAGCGCCGGGCCGACCCGCGATGGCCGTCCCAAACCGGACGTGAGTGCGCCGGGGCATCGCGTTTGGGCGGCCAAAGCGGGGGCCCGGGAAGCCTCGGTGGAATGTTGTGGCAGCAGCCTGGCCGCAGCCGCCGCGACCGGCGTTGCGGCACTCGTCCTGGCCGAAGTCGAGGCGACCGGCGTCGCGCTTTCAGCCGAAGCATTGACGCGTCTCCTGATCGAAAACAGCCGGAAGCATCCACCCGGGAACGGTTGGAATCCGCGCTACGGATACGGCCGCCTCGACGCCGCGGCCGCGGTGGAGCACGTGCTTAGGCTGGGGGAGCCGGGTAGAGCGTCGTTACACGAACGGAGGCTGAGCGGCACGGGCCCGTAACTCGACTGGGCAAGATTCCGCGGGGGCCGTAATCTGACCGGTATGCCACGCCTAGAAACACGTGACCGCGCCCGCTCTGCACAGCATGAACGCGCCCTGGCGACGTCCGAGGTCGTTCCGCAACAGAAAAGCAATTGGCGTGAATGGCTTGGCCAGCGCACCTGGCCGCTGGCCATGGTGGCGGCGTTTGTGTCGTTCTTGGCGTTGCCGCCGGTGGGCTGGTGGCCGCTCGTCTTCTTGGGACCAGCGCCGTGGCTATGGCTGGCCCGAGCACCGCGATTGCCCGGCTCACATCCGTATCGCGCGTTGTGGTTGTCCGGGTTTGCTTTCTGGATGGGCACGCTGCACTGGCTGCGGCTTCCGCATCCGGCGACCAGCATCGGCTGGGTCGCGCTGTCGGCCTATCTGGCCTGCTACATTCCGGCGCTCGTGGCGCTCGTGCGCGTGGCGGTGCATCGCTATCGCATACCGCTTGCGCTCGCTGCGCCGGTCGTGTGGCTGGGCTTGGAGCTGCTGCGCGGTCATCTGCTGACTGGCTTCACGATGGCCAGCCTGGGGCATGCGCCGTATCGTTGGCTGGAGTTCATTCAGATTGCGGACCTCGCCGGCGCGTATGGCGTGAGCGCGGCCGTGATGTTTTTCGCCGCGATCGTCGCGCGGACGATTCCGTGCGAAGGTCAACGGTTGACTTTTAGACCGATCGTTCCCGGCGCGATCGTGCTCGGGCTGATCCTCGGTTATGGCTACGCGCGCACGGCGCAGTCGCCCACGCGCCCTGGCCCGAGGGTGGCGCTCATTCAGGGTTCGATTGACCCTTCGCTCAAGCACGATCCCGAGAAGCAGGCGGAAGTTTCCCGGCACTACTACGATCTTTCGCTCCAGGCTGTCGCGGAACATGATGATCTGGATTTGCTCGTCTGGCCGGAGACGATGTACCGCGGCTTGTTGCTGGAACGCGCGCCCGGCTCGGCGCCGCCCAAACAATTCAGCGAGGAACAGTACGAGCAACGGCTGGAACGGAGCCGGACCGCGATCAGTACGCTGGCGCGAAACCTGAACGTGCCATTGTTGTTGGGCGTCGATACGATCGAGGTGAATGGCGAGGACCACCGGAGCTTCAACTCGGCGCTGTTCGTCGATCGCGATGGTTCGCTCGGCGCGCGCTACGACAAGATGCATCCGGTGTTGTTCGGGGAGTATATTCCCTTCGGAAAACAATTCCCCTGGCTCTATCGCCTGACTCCCTTGGGCGGCGGGCTGACGGCCGGTGAAAAGCCACAATACGGTCGTGCGGCCGGCGCAGTGATCGCACCAAATATCTGCTACGAAACCGTGGTACCGCATGTGATTTGCCGTCAGGTCCGGGAGCTCGCCGCCGCGGGACACGAGCCTGACGTGCTCGTCAACGTCACCAACGACGGTTGGTATCTCGGCTCCAGCGCACTGGACCTGCACTTGATGTGCGGCGTGTTCCGCGCCGTGGAATGCCGGAAGCCGCTGTTGATTGCCGCCAACACCGGCTTCTCGGCGTCGATCGACTCCAACGGCCGCATCCTCGAACAAGGCCCGCGCCGCGCGACGGGCGTCATCGTCGCGAACACCATGCTCGACGACCGCGACAGCCCGTATCTCGTGTGGGGCGACTACCCGGCCGGCGTCTGCCTGGCTCTTTGTGCGGTACTGGCTGTGCAAGGACTGAGGGGGAGGAATGACGAATGACGAAATCCGAATGACGAATGAATGTCGAATGCCTAAATGACGAATGGTCGAGATGTCGCTCCGTTTTTCGACATTCAGTCATTCGGATTTGATTCGTCATTCGGATTTCGAAATTCGACATTTCCCTACCCTCCGTACCCGCTGTAGCGTTTTACGCCGAAGTGGAACATCAGCCGGCAGGTGATGAAGAGGCCCACGACCCAGGCGGCTTGGATCCACAGACCTTGCACGAGTGCTTCGCCTTGAACTTTGCCGAGGAAGACCGCGGATGGGAAATAGGCCAGGTACTGCAGCGGCATCGCGCGCACGGCGGTTCCCCACGCACCGGGTAGAAAATCAATTGGGAACATGTGTCCCGAAAAGAAAAAACTGAACAGCATGAAGATGAACACGAGCGAACTGACTTCCAGGAACCAGAAGCCGACCATGCCCATCGCGGCTTCCAGCAAGAAGCCCAGCAGGAACGACATCACGAGCGACGCCGCAAAGGCGGCCAACGTCGTGGCGTCCGGCCAGCCGGCCGTGAAGTAACCGCGGCAGAGATAGAACACCAGCCCGAAAGGCAGAATCGCGGTCGCGTAGTAAATCAACTTGTGGGCGACACGCCCCAGGAGCAGAAAGCCGAGCATATCGATCGGCTGCACGAGGTACTTTTTCACTTCGCCGTTGCGAATCTGTAAGGCGATCCCGGACGCTAACCCCGGCATGCTGGAGAACGCCCGGCTGACCATTGTCAGCAAGTAGTAGGCGATCATGTCGGAGTATTTATAGCCGGCCAATTCGTCACCGGATTGGTTCGCGCCCATCGAGGCGAAGATCGCGCCCCAGAGAAAAATCTGGGTCACAATTGGCAGAAACCGCATCAACGTGCCGAGCGCAAAATCGCCGCGATACACGAGCCGCTCGGCGATGGCCAGCCGCAGGACGGTCCACCAAGTTTGCAGTTGCGTGGCGGGCATGGGGAGGAGGGGGAGGAGTAAAGGAGAAGAGGAGTGAAAGAGTTATTCGGCGCGATGGTTTGGATGTTGATTCGATCTTGCTTGCGGCTATTTCTCGAGGTGCACCATTACCAGCGCCAAGTCCGCTGGCGTGATTCCGGAGATGCGGCTGGCTTGCGCGAGGCTGGCCGGTTGAATTCGTGAGAGCTTTTCCCGGGCTTCGACGCGCAACTGTTGGATACCGTGGAAGTCGAACGTGGCTGGAATGCGCTTTTCCGCCAGGCGATGCTGCTTTTCGACGTCGAGGCGCTGTCGCTCCAGGTAACCAGAGTATTTGATGTCGTTTACGACCTGCTCGGCGACTTCGGCGGACACGGCCGACAGTTCCGGCGAGCGTTCGACCACTTCGGCCCACGTCGTCTCGGTGCGCAATAGAAACTGCGCGAGCGTCGCGTGTTCGTAGCGCGTCGATTGCAGCAGCGCTTCCACGCGGACGATCTCGGCTTCTTTCGCTTCCCAGCGCGCAGTGCGTTCCGGTTCCACGCAGCCGACGGCCTGGCCAGCGCCGGTGAGGCGGCGGTCGGCGTTGTCGTGGCGGAGGGCCAGGCGAAATTCCGCCCGGCTCGTGAACATGCGGTACGGCTCATCGACCCCCTTTGTGACCAGGTCATCGATCAGCACGCCGATATACGCCTGTTCGCGTCCGAGAACGAAGGGCTCGCGTCCCGCCACGGCCAGCGCCGCGTTGACGCCGGCCATCAGGCCTTGTGCGCCGGCTTCTTCGTAACCGGTGGTGCCGTTGATCTGCCCGGCCAGGTATAGCCCCGTCACGCGCTTCGCTTCAAGCGCCGGCGTCAATTGTTCCGGCGGGCAGTAGTCGTATTCCACGGCGTAACCGTAGCGCATGATTTCGGCGCGCTCCAGGCCGGGAATTAACCGCAGCATGCCGTCCTGCACGTCGCGCGGCAGGCTGGTGGAGATGCCGTTGACGTAGTACTCCCAGGTATTGCGCCCTTCCGGCTCCAGGAACAGTTGGTGCTGCTCCTTGTCCGCGAAGCGCACCACCTTGTCTTCGATCGACGGACAATACCGAGGGCCGCGCGAGTTGATTTGTCCGGAGTACATCGGCGCGCGGTGCAGATTCGCGCGGATCAGTTCATGCACCGCGTCGTTCGTATGCGTAATCCAGCAGGGGACCTGCTCGCCGACGATGCGCTCGTTCATAAACGAAAACGGCCGCGGGTCGTCGTCGCCGGGCTGCAACTCCGTGCGGGAGAAATCGATCGTCCGCCCATTGAGCCGCGCCGGCGTGCCGGTCTTGAAGCGGCGGACTTCGAAGCCCAGCCGATGCAAAGCGCCGCTGATGCCCGAGGTCGTCCCTTCTCCCGCGCGGCCGCCGGGAGTTTTCGCTTCGCCGGTGTGCATTAGCGCTTGCAGGAACGTGCCCGTCGTGAGCACGACGGCGCGCGCGCGGTACTCCGCATCGCCACGGACCCGTACGCCATGAATGCGCGGCTCCGCGGCGTCGTCCACGAGCAGGTCTTCAACAATCTCCTGGCGCAGCGACACGCCTGGCTGGGATTCGACGACGCGCTTGATTTCAAATTGGTACGCTTTCTTATCCGCCTGGGCCCGGGGGCTGTGCATCGCCGGGCCTTTGCGGCGATTGAGCAGGCGGAATTGGATGCCCGTGGCGTCGATCGCGCGGCCCATGGCGCCGCCGAGGGCGTCGATTTCGCGGACGATTTGCCCCTTCGCCACGCCGCCGATGGCCGGATTGCAGCTCATCTGGCCGACGGTGTCGAGATTGGTCGTCAGCAGGGCGACGGAGGCCCCCATCCGCGCGGCGGCCAGCGCCGCCTCGGTGCCGGCATGACCGGCGCCAATGACGAGCACGTCGAATTCGTAGATACAGGGGTTCATCGCCGTTTATCTTACCCCGAACGCGGTCGGTCAACAGGCCGCGCATGGCAGCGCCGGCCCTGCTAAGTTGCCCTGCCGCAGCCGTTTCGCTGGATTAGAATGGACCGCACATCGATTGGTTCGCCAGCAACTTTGATCCACTCCCACGCGCCGCCCCGTTCTATGTCCCACCGAATTCTGTTCGTGCTCTTCCTGCTGCTTGTGAACAGCGGCGGCCAGGCTTTCGGCCACGGCGACCCTATTATTGTCACCGCCACGAACGGCGCGTTGACCACGAATGGCAACGTCTTCACCTCCGAGTTCGAACCACTCGGCGGGCTGCAGTTGACGAACGTCCCGGGCTTCGAGTTCCACGGTTTTCATTTCGGCGACGAAGCCCGGTTCGAGATCGTCGATCATCTTTGGTACTGGAACGAAACCACGCAGTTGACCGCAGCAGACGACGAGCTGGAGTTCATCGTCGAGGCGAACGCCGCGCCGTTTCCGCAGGTGAGAGTCAACCATGATCCGGAACATGTGCCGGGCGAGAATAAGTTCGTGCCTGGCTTTCTGTTGGAGACCATTGACGGGCAATCGTCGCAGCACCAACACATACTCTCCTATTTGTTTGAGAAAAGCGATATTCCGGACGGCGCCTACGGAATCGTGCTGCGCGTGCAGTCGGAAGGTTACGAGCCGACCGACCCGTTCTTGATCGCCTTCAACGATGAGATCGGCGGCCTGGCGTTTCTCGACGGCATCAGCGCCATCGCGGAAGCCGCGTTCTTTGAGCCCGGCTCCGGCATCCCCGGCGACTTCAACGCCGACCAATTGGTAAACGCCGTCGATATCGACCTTCTATTCGCGCACCGCGGCAGTGATGAGCCGGACATGTACGACCTGGTACCGGACAGCACGATCGACGATTTGGACGCCGCCTACTGGGTCGAAGAGATCGTCGGCACGCGTTTCGGCGACGTGAACCTCGACGGCGAGATTGGCATCGCCGATCTGAACTTCGTGCGCAACAACTTCGGCAGCGCCGGCGGCTGGGCAATTGGCGACAACGACGGCAGCGGCGACGTCGGCGTGACGGACCTGAATTTTGTCCGCAATGAATTCGGCTTCCAGGCCGCCGGATCGCCGGTGCCGGAACCGGCGACGATGGGCCTCGCGGCAATCTTCATGCCCATTCTCGTTGCGTTATGCAAGCGCCGCGCGTAGGGAAACTCTAGAACGGACTGTCGTGAATGATCTCCGCGCCTTTCGGGTTGCCCGAACGGGTGGAGAGTTTGTTCATCACGTCGGGGTCGATGGTTTCCCAGATGAAACGGACGCCGCCGTCGCAGCAGAGGAAGTTCGCGCCGCCGGGATGGCGGCTGCCGAACGACTCCGAGAAGCTCAGTTCCTCATCGGCGTCGAGAATCTCTTTCTCAATGTTGAAGCCGTCCTTGAACGTGGTGCCGAGGACGTAGCCAGGCCCGGCGGCGAATTTGCCGATGTTCTGGCGATCGACCAGTTTCGAATCCGGCGGCACGCCAAGCCACACTGGGCTGGACCAATGGAAGGCTCGTTCGCCGGCGGCCAGGGTTTGCGAAAAGCCGTCGCGGATGTTTTTTGGCGTGATGGCCTTGTTGCGGCCGAAGACGCCGTCGAAGTAGTCGCGGCAGGTCTTGCACGTCGGCCGTACGGAACCGGCGCTGCCGATGTAGTTCGACGCCGCCATGCGGCAGACCGCCGCGCCGGACGGCTTGCGTGGGATTTCGACGTTCGATTGGAACTCGCCGTCCGAAGGGCAAATGAACAAGGCGAGCGACGTCATCCGCGTACTTTCGTTCGCGGCGTCCGCGATCGGCTTGTCGTGGCGAATTGTCCGGTAGAGCTGCTGTTGTTCCACGAACGGCAACAACATCGAACACCACGACCAGCCAGGGCCGTCGTCGTCGTGGTCGTCCCGCACTTCCGAGATATACCCGGGCGGGAAACAACCGTTGGCGGTCAGATAGGTGTGCAGGCCGACGCCGAGTTGCCGCAGGTTGCTGCCGCAGTTCGACCGCCGTGCGGCCTCCCGGGCCATCCCAAGCGCCGGCAATAACAGGGCGAGCAAGACGCCAATCACGGCGATGACGACCAACAACTCGATCAGCGTAAACGCTTTCGGAATTCGCCTGCTCATGGTCCTTGCTGCTCCCTAGTCTCCAAGACGGTGGACGACCAAAGACAAAACGGCGCGCGGGAACATGCGGACAATAGTATTCCGGCGCGCACGGAGCAACGCGAATCCGCCGGAGTGGCGAAAAACCACCCGGCGGGAGCATGATTGAGGATATCGGTCGGGCGTTACTTGCCGGCCATGGCCTGGAGTTTTCCGGCCGGAGAGAGTCCGGCGGCTTTCCAAACGGCATCGAGTTTCTGGGCGGCGTCCCGGCCGATCGCTTCCCGGCTCTGCGCGGGATAGTTCTTCGGGTCGCGATGCGGGGTAACGGGGCCCTCGTAGCCGATTTCGGCCAGGTAGGCGAGGGCCGCGGCGGCGTCGATATTGCCCGCCTCGCCCGGCAGCAGGCGGCCGGATTCCGGTGAATTGTCCTTGGCGTCGGACAGTTCGACGGTGAGCAGTTGGTCCCGCTTCAGCTTTTTCAGCCCTTCCCAGCCGGCGCCGGTCACGTGGAGCGCCCAGAGATCGGCCGCCACGCCCACGTTCTTGCTCGACACGAGGGACAGCAACATGAGCAGGTTGTCGAGCGAGTAAATGAACTCGTAGTGCTTGCCAGCGCGCTGAGCGGGATCGGCGTCGAAGCCGACCGCCAGGCTCACGCCGTGCTTGGCCAAGACCGCGGCGATTTCAGACAATCGGCGGCGATGCGTTTCAAAGTTCTGGTGGAAGGGCTGTTCGTCCGAGGCCGGTTCAAGAATCGTCACCAGCCGGGTGCAACCGAGCGTCGCCGCGAGTTCGGCCATCGCCGGGAGCGCTTGCAGATCCGCGGCGTAATCGGCGTCATTGGTCCACCGCACCGGCAAGGGCGCGCTGCCGTATTTCAGCTTGGAACTGTCCAGCAATCGCCGCGCGTGCGGCAAGCCTTGGCTCGCCGCCAGGGCCGCGATCTCGCGTAAATCCAAGTCGATGCCTTTGAATCCGTTCGACAGCGCCAACTCGATGATTTCACTTTGCCTGCCCGACACGCCGAGCGCCGCGACGCTCAGATTCTTGAACATGAAGCACTCCGGGAGATTGATGGCTCGACGCGATCGCCGAGCTTTGCCTTAGCGGTGACTGTCCAACGCCGCACGCCTGCTATCGATGCATGGACCAACCAAAGGTGGGGGACCGCAAATGCCGCCGCTCGGCAAAAAGGAACATGTTGCCGGCGCATCTGTCCGCCTACGACGCCGATCCAAGAGCCGGCGGTGGCGCGACGATTTGGGCCAACCGTATTATGGCGAAAAGACGCGCATTTTCAACGGCACTTGTGCGGCGAATCGCGCCGCCGCATGCTACTTCGACGCGACAAACTCCGCCAGCACGCGCGTCGAGATGCCGCCGCGGGCCGTGAACGACGCCGTGAGCTTCATCCACTTGGGTTGCACAAGCCCCGCCACATCGTCGAGAATTCGATTCGTGACGTGCTCGTAAAAAATCCCTTCGTTGCGAAACTGTTGCAGGTAGAGCTTCAGGCTCTTCAACTCGACGCATTTCGCCGCGGGGCAATACGAAAACACCAGCGTCCCAAAATCCGGCTGCCCGGTCTTCGGACAAACGGATGTGAATTCCGGGCAGGTGATCTCGATCGTGTAATCGCGTCCGGGGAATTGGTTGTCGAAAACTTCCAGGACAGCGCGGAAATCGCTCGGCATGATGGCTCCCAAGGTGGTTGGTCCGTTATTCTCGCAGGACGGAAGATGTAGGTGAAGGAGTGGGCACGTGGAGTAGTAGGCAGGCGGGATGCGTTGATCGAATTTGATTTTCTTATTTCAGGCTTCTTCAACCATGCCGAGCGCCGTTGTCCTACTTTCTGGGGGCCTTGATTCCGCCACTACGGCAGCCGTGGCACGGGCGGAGGGGTTCGCGCTCTATGCGCTGTCGTTCGACTATGGCCAGCGGCACCTCTTTGAGTTGGAGGCCGCCGAACGCGTGGCGCGGTCGCTGGGTGTCGCGCGGCATGTGACCGTGAAAATCGATCTGGCGCAGTTTGGCGGGAGCGCGCTGGTCGGCTCGGCCGAGGTGCCGAAAGACCGGTCGGAAGCCGCAATGTCAGCCGGCATTCCAATCACTTACGTACCTGCCCGGAATACCGTGTTCCTGTCGCTGGCGCTCGGCTTCGCAGAGACGCTCGGCGCCGCCGACATCTTTCTGGGCGTGAACGCCGTCGATTACAGCGGCTACCCCGATTGCCGCCCCGAGTACCTGGGCGCCTTCGAGCGGCTGGCGAACCTGGCCACCAAGGCAGGTGTCGAAGGGACGTTGCATTTCAAAATTCACGCCCCGCTCGTGCAACTTACGAAGGCGGAGATCATCCAATTGGGTACGCGGCTGGGCGTGGATTATTCCCTGACTCACAGTTGCTATGATCCCACGCCCGCCGGCGAAAGCTGCGGCCACTGCGATTCCTGCCAAATCCGGCTACGCGGCTTCGCGGAAGCCGGGTTGGCGGATCCGGCAAGATACGCGGGGAAGTAGTAAAGTAGGTGGAGTAGGTGAAGTAGCAAGTAGGAAAGTATGAGGATGGCCTGTCGCCAATTCATTACGTCGTCAACTCACTACTCTCCTACTCCACCTACTTACTACTCCACCTACTGCCTGCCCGACCCTGCTGCCTGGGCAAAATCTTCGTTCTCCGGTTTGCCTCAATTCCCTGTTTTCCGCGTGCCGAAGACCTTTGGGGTAGATTTGATTTTGCTGAACTTGACGCTTAGGATTGGCTCCCATGGCCACTGATTTCCGTCTGAAAGAGCAGCTTCCGGAGCTGACTCGCCGTATCGTCCAGACGTACGCGGACGTGCCCGCGATCAGCCATCTCGGCCATTGCCCGCTGCCGAAGTACGACGCGGTCGTCGAGATCATCGAGGGGCTGAAGGAGATCATCTACCCCGGCTATCGCCGTCGGGAGGGACTGCATCTCGGCAACGTGACCTACCACGTTGGCGACCTGATCGACGGGCTCCACGACAAGCTCACCACGCAGATCGGCCGGGCGCTTCGGCACGAAGCCCGGGCGACGTGCGAAGCGGAGACCGATTACGAAGCCCTCGGCCAGGCGATGGCGATCCGTTTCCTGGAGCAATTGCCGGACGTACGACGCGTGCTGGCGACTGACGTTCAGGCCGCCTTCGAAGGAGACCCGGCGGTCACCAAGCCGGACGAAATCATCTTTTGCTACCCCGGCTTGGAGGCGATCACCGTCTTTCGGCTCGCGCATGAGTTGTATGGCCTCGGCGTTCCACTCATTCCGCGGATGATGACCGAGTGGGCGCACTCGAAGACCGGCATCGACATCCACCCTGGGGCGACGATCGGCAATCACTTCTTCATCGACCACGGCACCGGCGTGGTGGTCGGGCAGACGTGCGAGATCGGCAATCACGTCAAGCTCTACCAAGGCGTCACGCTCGGCGCGCTAAGCTTCCAACTCGACGGCGAAGGGCACCTCGTGCGCGGCGTGAAGCGCCACCCAACGATCGAGGACCGCGTGGTGATCTACGCGAACGCCACGGTACTCGGCGGCAAAACGGTGGTCGGCCACGACGCGGTCATCGGCTCCAGCGTCTGGATTACCAAAAGCGTCGCGCCCGGAACAACGGTGGTCCTGAAAGAACCGGCGCTCCGCATGAAACTCCCGGACGACATGGTGCCGGAGGCGAATTACTCGATTTGAGGTTCGCGGTAATCGTCGAATCAATCATTGAATAGCGATTCGATATCTCGTGCGCCATGCACGACCTGCAAGATTTCTATGTACTCGCCGCATCGGCGAAAAAACAAGATAGTTAGGGAATTCCTTAATTCGCCAGCGGCGAACTCCCTCCAATCGGTTGGCGTCAAATTCATTGCAGACGCCAAGTTCAGGATTGTTGGCGATCTGACGGAAACACGACTTGGCCGCCAGCAAGAATCGCTCGGCGGCGACCGGTCAATCGCGCGCGATGTACTCCGCAGCTTCTATCAGGTCTATTTCGACCTTGCGACCGCGTACGATTTCCAGCATCGCCTGCGCCCTTTCCTGACCCGCTTTATGACGCATTTCGCGATTTAATACGTTGCTCAGCTTGTTGCCGAATCGCGGCCCAGTCAGCGTCGTCCATCGTAATGCGAACGGGATCGTCAATACGACGCAGCAGTTCGGCTTCCAGTCGCGCCTTTGCCTGCTGACGACGATCCGAGTTCACCAACTCGGCTAAGTAAGCGCTGACGCTTTCGTAGCCGCCCTCGGCGACGCGATCCTGGACGAACGGCATCAACCCTTCCGGCAGTGCGAATTGATTGTCTACCATACTATAACTCCGGGGTTTCCTCGTATTGTAATGAAAGACCCGCGGCGCGGGCAACAACGAACCGGCGCATCGCGCCGTGGCAACGCTCCTGCTGGCGTCGGGCCGGGGGTTTATGCCGATCGTCGCCTGGCGAAGGCATTCAAACATTCCCTATTGGTCACTCCTCGACACTTCCTTTCCGGTTCATCCGTTCTCTGCTACTTTACTCCTTTACTCCCATTCTCCTCCCACTCCTCCCTCCCATGGACCTCACCAACAAAGTCGCCCTGGTCACCGGCGCCACGATGGGGATCGGCGCGGCGATTGCCGTGGAGTTGGCGAAGCGCGGCGCGCATATCGCCACGATGGCGCGGCAGCTCGAAGGGCCGGGCGGCGAGTTGCGAGCACGGATCAATATGTTGGACCGCGGTTGTCATTTGATGCAAGGCGATTTATCGCAGGCTGCATCGTGTACCCAGGCGGTGGAGGAAACGGTCGAGAAACTTGGTCGACTGGATGTTCTGATTCACAACGCGGGCGGGCCGGCGTTCGGAAAGATCGAAGACATCACGCCCGACGTCTGGCAACACACGCTCGATCTGCATGTGACGGCGAACTACCACTTGTGCCGCGCCGCGCTGCCGCACTTGCGAGCCGCCGGCGGCGGCGTGATCATCACCGTCGCTTCATCGGCCGCCATCCGTGGCATCCCGGGCGCAATCGCCTATGCCACGGCCAAGGGGGCGCTCTTGAACTTCACGCGTTGCCTGGCGCGCGACCTGGCCGATGATAACATTCGAGTGAATTGCATCGCGCCGGGCGTGATTCGCACCCGTTTCCACAAGGACATGCCGGAAGACCGCAAGCGACACAACCTGGACCACCGCATCCCGCTTCATCGCGAAGGCACCGCGGAACAAGTCGCCGAAGCGGTCGCGCTGCTGGTGACCAATGACTACATCACCGGCGAAACGCTCACGATCGACGGCGGCCTGACGATGCGCATCGCGTGAGATCGTTGGCTTCTCGCATTCTTCATCTGGCCCTACTTCATGATCGAAACCACGCTCGGCCGTCTCGTGGCCGGTGAAGATATTTCGTTTGACGAAATGACCGCCTGCCTGGGCAGCGTGATGCGCGGCGAATGGACCGATGGGCAGATCGGCTTATTGCTCACGGCGCTGGCGGACAAAGGCGAAACGGTCGATGAGATCGCCGGCGCGGCGCTCGCGTTGCGACGCAGCCTAACGCCGATCCGCAGCAGCCGCGCCGATTTGCTGGACACCTGCGGCACCGGCGGCGACGCGTCCGGCACCTTCAACATCAGCACCGCGACGGCCATCGTCGCCGCCGCAGCCGGCGTACCGATCGCCAAGCATGGCAATCGCAGCATCACCAGCCGAACGGGTTCAGCCGACGTTCTCAAGGCGCTCGGCGTTAACATCGAGGCGTCCGTACCGACGGTCGAGCGCTGCCTGGACGAGCTAGGCCTGTGCTTCTGTTTCGCGCCGCTCTTGCACCCAGCCATGCGGCACGTGGCGAACGTGCGCCGGCAACTTGGTCGACCAACCATCTTCAACGTGCTGGGACCGCTCACCAATCCCGCTTCGGCGCCGTACCAATTGCTCGGCGTCGGCAAAGCGGCATTGCACGAAAAGCTCGCCGCGGCGCTGGCGCGCCTCGGTACGCGCCGCGCCGCTGTCGTACATGGTGAAGATGGCTTGGATGAAGTCACCTTGTCCGGCAAGACGCACGTGCTGGTTGTTGAGAATGAAAAGTTACAACCGCTCGTCTGGCAGCCGGAAGACTTTGGATTGACGACGATCGATCGCTCCACGCTGCTCGTCTCCGGTCCGGACGAAAGTGCAGCGATGATTCGCGGCATCCTCGCTGGCCAGCCCGGTCCGCCGCGCGATATCGTCCTCGCCAACGCCGCTGCTGCGCTGTGGGTCGTTGGCAAGGTGATCGACCTGCGCGAAGGAGTGCGCATCGCGGCCGAAGCAATCGATTCTCAAAGAGCCACCAAACTCTTAACCCAACTCGCCGAACTCTCATCGGCTTAGCGGCCCCAGCAGCGAATCACATCGTAAGGCGCTGGGTGCCTGGGGCTGGGGCATTCTAAGAATGGCGACCATGTCGAACTGACTGGGGCATCGTGGCGATTCGTTGACAAGTTCAACCAAGCCCCAGAGATATCGGCCATGGCGACCGCGTGATTGTTGCCCCTGCCCCAGGCACCCGCC
>JALHLM010000044.1 GCA_022844585.1 Pirellulales bacterium
GGGTTTCGGTCGAGGCCGTGCTCTCCGTCTTGCCTTCCGGCTTGTAGAACGGATTGCGGAACGAGGTCGGCGCGGGGGCGGCCTGCAGTTCCAGTTCCGGCGTCATGGTGCCCGGCGGGTAGGCGTACGGGCTCCAGCCGTAGGTCCGCGGGACCGGGTAGCTATAATAGACCGGCGGGTGCTGGGAGAAGTACGGGATGTACTCGCGGGAGTACGACGAGTAACCGCCGTACCAACCGCCCCAACCGCAGTTTTGGGCGACCGCGGAGGCCGCCGGCGCGCTCACGGCCAGCGCGACCAGGATCATTATGCCAGTGCGTTTCATCTTGCGACCTCTCTCGTGGTTTCCAGCTCGGGAAGTAGCTCAGCCAGTGAATCCCCTATCATTTCAGGCTAATCCGACTCGGCCGGCTGACAACCCTCAAAACCGGCTCGCCGGACGGGATTCGCGATGGACCGCCGGGAACTAACCGAACGCCTGAAAGCGGCCGCGCGGGAAATGGGGTTTTCGCTGGCCGGCGCTTGCCCGGCGGCAACTCCGGCCGAGGGCGTAACGCGTTTGGGCGACTGGCTTTCCGCCGGCTATGCGGGAGAAATGGCGTACCTGGCAGGTAGACGAGAGGCCTACGCCGATCCGGGCCGAGTCCTGGAGGGCGCGCGCAGCATCCTGATGCTGGCCATGAATTACCGGACCGTGGAACCAGCGGACGCCGCGGACGGAGCCGGCCGCGTAGCGCGGTATGCCTGGGGCACCGACTACCACGACGTGATCCACGACCGGCTGAAACAGTTGATCGCCCAGGTCCAGGAATGGGCGCCGGAGGTTTCCGCGCGGGGCGTGGTCGATACCGCGCCGCTTCTCGAAAAGGAGTTCGCGCAACTCGCCGGGCTGGGGTGGATCGGTAAGAACACGTTGCTATTAAATCGCACGCAAGGCAGTTGGTTCTTCCTGTCGGCGCTGTTGGTGGATGTGGAACTGGAGTACGACGCGCCGACCGCGACGGATCATTGCGGGACGTGTACGGCTTGCTTGGACGCTTGCCCGACGGGGGCGTTCGTCGCGCCGTATGTGCTCGATAGCCGGCGGTGCATCAGTTATCTGACGATCGAGTTGCGCGGCGCGATTGATCCGGCGCTGCGCGGACCAATGGGGGATTGGCTGTTTGGCTGCGACATCTGCCAGGAAGTGTGTCCCTGGAATCACCGCGCGCCGTTGTCGACGATCGAGGCATTTCAGCCGCGTGCTGGGTTCAATCCGGCGCAGTTGCGGGAGATGTTTGGCTGGAGCGATGCACAATTCCGAGAGCAGTTTCGCGAGACGCCGCTCTGGCGCGCGCGCCGGCGCGGGCTGTTGCGCAACGCAGCGATCGTGCTGGGGAATCAGCGTGATGGGGAATCGTTGCCGGCGCTAACGCTCGGTCTGCAGGATGTGGAGCCACTCGTGCGCGGAGCGAGCGCCTGGGCGCTTGGGCAATTCCGATCGCCAATCGCGATGCAATTGCTAAAGCAACTTCAAGCAGTAGAAAGCGACGCGACAGTATTGGCTGAAATCAATACAGCGCTGACACAACAAGGAATCGCCGTCTCTCCCACACTGAAAACTGAACACTGAAAACTTCAAACTAGCTCTCCCTATCCCCGCAGTCCCACCTCCGCCAGCAATTTATCCGTTTCTCGGTACGCCTCTTCAACCCATTCCACGATTCTCGCAGGGTCCGGCGAGTACTCCAGCTCGATCGATATCGCGCCGTCGATGTTTAGGGCTTTGATTTCTTCCAGGTACGGTCGAAATGGCACGACGCCGCGGCCGGGCGGGAGGTCGCCGTGGACTTTGCCGTCGCAGTCGGAGATATGGACGTGGCCGGTGCGGCCTTTCAGGCGGCGGAGTTCTGCCGGCTTCACCTGGGAGAGAACGAGGTGCGAGATATCGATGTTGGCTTGGACGTTCGGCAAGTTCACGTCGTCGAGGAATTGGCACATCGTGTCGATATCGCGCACGAGCGAGAGCGGGAACGGTTCCAGTTCCAGGACGATTTCTAGATCGAGCTCGCCAGCGCGTTCGCCGAGTTGGCGCACGCCTTCGACGCCCCAGCGCCATTGCTCGGCTGGCGGAATGACTTCGCGATTCCAGATGTATTCGCCGATCACCAGCAGCACGTTGCGGGCCGCATACGCATACGCCAGGTCGAGATATTTGTCCACGCGGCGCAGATGGAAGTCGCGCACGGGGCGATTGAAGTCGATCAGCCCGACGGCCACGCAGGCCAGCGAAATGATCGGCAGCCCGAGGCGATCGCATTCCCGTTTGACGAGCATCTGTTCGCGGATGTCGGCTTCGAGGGGATCGATGAAGATATCGACCGAATCGAAACCGAGTTCCTTCGTTTTGCGGAGACCGAAATCGGTCGGCTGCCCGGCTTGCACCCAGGCGGAGTTGATGAGTCCGAGTTGCATGGTTGATCGGTATGTTGAAGGAGGTGCTCGCTCTGTTTGAAAACACGAATCGGGTGCCACTGGCGGCTCGTCCGCCAGTGTGAAGCCGCGTCAACTCTAGCACTGGCGGACAAGCCGCCAGTGGCACCCAGGCATCGAGTTGCGTTTCATATTTGATTAGCGGCACACGGCCACGACGCGAAAGCCGATATGGTCGTAGCGGCGCTCTGGTTCGAAACGCAGACGGAAGGCCGTGCGGAGGGGCCAACCTTCATCCGCCCAGCAGCCGCCGCGGCGCGAGCGGGAAATATCGCCGTGCTCGCTCTTGGTGGCCGTCGCTTTCGCGTCATGGAGGTCTGGGTCGATGCCGCCGGGAAGCTTGTGGTGATACCAGTCGCGGCACCACTCGTAGATGTTGCCATGCAGTTCATGCACGCCCCAGGGATTGGCGGGATAACTGCCGACTTTCGCGGCGCGCCCCAGCGACGCGCCCGGCGCCCCGCCGTTGTAGGGTTTGCCTTTGAAGTTGGCCTGCGTGCTGCTGAGCGAATCGCCGAAGGCCGTCGCTGTGGTCGTGCCGGCGCGACAGGCGTATTCCCATTGCGCTTCGGTAGGAAGGCGGAATTCCCATTCCGCCGGTAACTCGCCGGATTGATGCGCCCGTTCCGTGAGCTTTGCGCAGAATGCTTCGGCCTCCGCAAAGTTCACGTTGCCGACCGGATAGTCGTCTCCCTCGGGCAATTCCGCGGTTAACTCGCCGGGAAGGTCGCCGACGATGCGCTTCCATTGTCCTTGTGTGGCCTCGAACTTGGCGATCCAGAAACCTTTGGTGAGCGTTACTTCGACTTGATTTTCCCCTGGCTGGCGTTCTGGCTCCGTGACAGGGCTGCCCATCAGAAAAGTTCCCGGCGGACACCAGCAAAGTGCGATGCCAACGATTTCGCGTTCTGCGCCGGCGCGATCGCCGTCAAAGGCGTGCGCCGCATTGGGTTCGTTGGCGATCGACGGCGAGACGAGCATCCCGCCAAGCATGCCAGCAGACAGCAATAGCAACTTCAAGCACGTATTGATCGACATCGCGCACGCTCCGCTTCGCCACGCGTTTGGTCCACCCCTCCGACAACGTCGATCGTATCGAACGCCGCGCCGCTTGGCTAGCTTTGGCGGCTAAGCGTTCAGCAAGAACTGCCGCCCGTATTGCAGATGGTCGGTCATGGCCTGGGCGGCGCGATCGGCTTGGCGCCTGAGGATGGCGCTGGCGACAGCGGAGTGATCGGCCTGGCTCTTGGGGAGCCGATTCGGGGCCAGGCGGTTGATGCGCAGGATGGCGCGTTCCAGCTTATCAAAACAGCGCCGGAGCCAGGCGCAGAGCTCGCGGTTTTCGAGCAATTCGGCGAGCAGCATGTGGAATTCGATATCGAATCGCGTGGCGGCGCGAGGATCTTCGTCGCGGACGGCCTCGCGTTGGCGTGTGAGACTGCGTTTGATGTCGGCCCTCTGTGTCGTGGTCAGAGTCCGCTCGGCAAGTCGGCGTGCGACGAACGGTTCCACGGCCAATCGCATATCGAACAGCTCGGCGATCTCCCGCGCGGACAAATCTTTGACGACAATCCCTTGCTGCGGCGAGACGGCCACCAACCCTTGAGCTTCCAGGTGTTCCAGGGCCGAGCGGATCGGCGTCTTGCTCATGCCGAGTTTTTCGACAAGCTGCCGCTCGGAGAGAAACGTATCCGGGGCGTAAGCGCCGGATTGAATCAAATCCTTGAGTTGGGCGTACGCGCGATCTTTCAACAGCGGACGCGGCGAGTTTTCCCGGCGGGCGGCGGAAACAGTGCGAGGCGAAGTACGAGGCATGCGTTCATGCTATCCCGTCCAGGCGACGCGTCAAGATATATTTGACATCCGACTGAGATATCAGTAAACTCCACGCCTCGTCCGGGCCGATTCTTGTCTTCTCGCGCGTGGCGGAATATGAAGGCGTTACTCCCCTCGCTGTTGGTGAGTGTTGCGTGTCTCGCGACGTTGAGTTGCGGCGCGCCGACGAACCAGCCCGATCAGACCACGATCGGCGTGGCCTTCGAGACCTTGCAAACGGAATACTGGGTGGCCAGTCTCGACGCGATGAAAGCGGAGCTAGCCAAACACGACGTGCGCGTACTGGAAGCCGTCGCCGACGGCGATCCGAACCGGCAATTGGAGCAGGTGCAGAGTTTTATTGCCCGCAAGGTCGACGGGATCATCGTCGTCCCCAAAGATGCCGAGAGCGTGATCCCGATGATCCGCGCCGCGAACAAGGCGAACATTCCCATCGTCCTCTATAACCGTGGCCCTGGTGAAGGCGCCGGACCTTGCGTGACGGTCGTGGCGGACAATCGCGCCATCACCCGCGACACGGTCCGCCGAATGATCGCATCCGCCAGCGAGCGATCCAAGCCAATGCAGGGAATGATCCTGATCGGCGACCTGGGCGATATCAACGCCATCGAACGGCGAGAAGGTTTCGATGAAGCCATCTCAGAATCAAACGGCGCCGTCGAAGTCGTCGCGCGCGTGCCGACGGTATGGAATCAGGAGAAAGCACTCGCTGGCGTGACGAACGCGCTGCAAGCCAACCCGGACATCGAATTCATCTTCTCGTCATCGGACTTCTTGTTTCCGTCGATCGTCGCGGCGCTCAAGAACGCCGACAAATATCATCCGATCGGACATGAACGCCATGTGGTGCTGGGCGGCTTCGATGGCGACGCGACGGCCTATCGCATGTTGCAAGACAAGTATCTCGATGCGGACGGCGTGCAGAACGTCTATTTCGAATGCTCGCAGGCCGTCGACGCCGTGTTGAAAATGTCCCGCGGCGAAACGGTCGAACCGGTGTTGAAGGACCAAGGCGTCGTAATTCATCAGGACAACCTCGATCAGGAATCGCACCGCATGTGGGGCGCGCAAGTCGCCGCGAAACAGCCATGATTGCCGGCGGACCGCGTTCCGTCGTGCGGTTTGCGGCGACCGAGCTTGGCGTCGTGGCCTTGGCCATCGTTTACGTGCTGGCGATCTTGCCGTTCTGCCCGGAGTTGGCCACGCGCGACCAGGCGTTCGCCGCCTTGGTGAACGCCGCGCCGCTGCTGGTGCTGGCGTTGGGGCAAGCGTTCGCGCTTTTGATCGGCGGCATCGATCTGTCCGTGTCCGGCGTGATCTCGCTGGCAGGCGTCGTTGGCGCCATGCTGTTGACGAGCGACGGCGGCGTGCTCGCGGATTCCTCGCTGGCAATCCCCGTCGCCCTGTTGGCGATGTTGCTGATGGGTGGCGTCGTCGGCGTTGCGCAAGGCGCGGCCGTGGCGTACTGGGAGCTGCCGGCGTTCATTGTCACGATGTGCGGGATGATGGCCATGGGCGGCGCGGCCGTCTGGCTCACCGGCGGCGCGCGACTAGGGAGCTTGCCATTGCCGCTGTTGGAGACGGTTCAAGGAGACTGGTTGCGCGTACCGGTCATCCTTTGGGTCGCGACTGCGTTGGCGATCGTGTGCTACTTGTTACTTCAGCATACGGTGCTCGGCAAACATTTGTACGCATTGGGACACAACGCGCGCGCGGCGCGGGTGGCCGGGATTTCGTTGGGGCGTGTCACTTGCTTCGCTTACGGCGCTTCGGGCACTTGCTCCGCGCTGGCGGCCATTCTATATACCTGTCGCACGGAATCGGCCACGCCCAGCTTCGCACGTGAGATTTTACTCGATGCCATCGGCGCGGCGGTCATCGGCGGCACCAGCCTGAGCGGCGGCCGCGTGAGCGTCATGGGCATCGTCTTTGGCGCATTGTTCATCACGTTGGTCGGCAATAGCCTCACGTTGTTGAACCTCGATTATTGGCACGTGCTGATGGCCAAAGGAGGCGTCATTCTCGTCGCGGCCCTGCTAGACGCGGCACGGCGCGGCGTCGCCGGAGGGCGTGCATGAATCCTCTGCTGGAATGCCGGAAGATTCGCAAAGCATTCGCGGGCGTCCGCGTGTTGAAAGACGTCGATCTTCAACTCGCCAGCGGCCAGGTGCTCGGCCTGGTCGGCGAGAATGGCGCCGGCAAGTCGACGATGATGAACATCCTCGGCGGTGTGCTTCCGGCGGACGACGGCGCGATGCTACTTTCGGGAACGCCCTATGCGCCACGCAACCCCGCGCAAGCCGCGGCAGCCGGAGTGAGGATCGTCCATCAGGAACTGAATCTCTTCCCGAATCTCAGCGTAGCCGAGAATCTTTTCCTCGATCGCATACCGCGCGCGCCGTGGGGAATCCGCCGCACGACGTTATCAAATCAATCGCGCGAGATATTGCGTCAAGTCAACCTCGATCGCGATCCGTGGACGCCCGTCGCACAACTCTCTACCGGCGAACGTCAGTTGGTCGAAATTGCCAAGGCGCTCGGCGCAGGGGCGAAGTTGATCGTCTTCGATGAACCGACGACGTCGCTGACGCAGCCCGAGGCGGCGCGATTGTTCGCCATCATCGACAATCTGCGTGGCCGAGGTCTGGGAGTGATCTATATCTCGCATCAATTGGACGACGTGTTGCGTTTGGCCAACGACGTGCTCGTCCTACGCGATGGCGTGCGCCAGGCCTGTGGGCCGGCGCAAGCGTTCACAATTCCGTTGCTGATTCAACAGATGATCGGCCGCGAACTAGATCATGTCTTTCCGGAACGCCGCGCTGCGATCGGCGAAGAGATAGTCCTGCAACTGCGCAACGTATCACGACGCGGCGTCGTGGATGACGTATCGCTGGAAGTGCGATCAGGAGAGATTCTCGGGATCGCCGGCATGATGGGCGCGGGTCGCTCCGAACTCGCGCGCCTTGCGTTCGGCTTGGATCCATTGGACGCCGGAACGGTGCAGCTCGGCGGCGACATGCTTGCAGTGCCGACGCCCGCGCGCACTGTGAAGAAGGGCGTGGCATTGATCACCGAGGATCGGCGCGACGACGGACTGTTGCTGAACGCTTCGGTGGACGACAACATGTTGCTGGCGAGTTGGCGCGACCATGCCTGTGCAGGCTGGCTGCGCCGTCGCGCCGCCAAACGCGCGGCTGCCGCGATGGCCGATTCACTCAAGATTGGCGGCGCGTTGGATCGCCCCGTCGTCCAACTGAGCGGTGGCAATCAACAGAAGGCAATCTTTGCTCGCTGGCTGTTGCGCAAACCGCGGTGTTTGATTCTGGACGAACCGACGCGCGGCGTCGACGTTGGAGCGAAAGACGAAATCTATCGCCTCATCCGCCGCCTGACGGACGCTGGCACGGCGATCCTGTTGATCTCCTCGGAAATCGAGGAGCTGCTCGGCTTGGCGGATCGAGTTGCGGTGATGCGCGCAGGACGAATGGTCGGCGAATTTGCTCGAGCGGAGTTCGATCGCGAGCGCGTGCTCGCCTGCGCACTGGGGCAGGAGGCGCTCGCATGACGCGGTTTCTTGTCAACCATTCGCCCGCGCTCTTATTGGTCGCCGTATTGATCGGTTTCTCCATCGGTTCGCCCCGCTTTCTGACTCCGCAGAATGCCGTGAACCTGCTCACGCAAGGCGCGTCGGCGACGATACTGGCGGCAGGGATGACTTGGGTGCTGGTGACTTCGGGAGTGGATCTGTCGGCGGGCTCGCTGATGTTTCTGGTCGCCGCGGCGTGCGGGAAAATGCTGCAAAGTGATGTCGAGCCGCTTATGGCGGCGGTCGCGGCAGCGGCAATTGGCCCGCTCTGCGGTGTCGCGCATGGCATGCTGATCGCTTATGCCGGGGCGTCGCCATTTATTGTGACGCTCGCCTCGCTGTTTCTGTTGCGCGGGGCAGGTCTTTGGTTCAGTCGCACGCGGGCGATGAACTTGCCGGAAGCATTCTCGCGCTGGGGAGCGGAAAAACTGCTCGGCGTCCCGCTGCCCGTATGGGTCGCGGGCGTAGTGGTCCTAGTGTTGTATTGGTTGCAGACGCACACGGCATTTGGCAGGCAGTGTTACGCCGTGGGCTACGATCCCGCGGCGGCGCGCAAGGCGGGCGTGCATGTCCGTGCCGCGTTAATGAAGACTTATGCACTGAGCGGCGCCTGCGCGGCGATTGCGGCGTTGACTGCGCTAACCCAATTGGGCGCGGTCTCGCCCACCTTCGGCAAAGACCGTGAGTTCGACGCCATCGCCGCCGCGGTGTTGGGCGGAGCGAGCTTGTTTGGCGGGCGCGGCAACGTCTTTCCCGGCGCGGTGATCGGCGCGATGACCGTGGCCTCGGTTTTCAACGGACTCAACGTGATGAACGCCAATCCGTACGTCTATCCGCTGATCACCGCCGCCGTCGTGTTCCTCGCCATGCTGTTCGATGGCTTGCGCCGCCGCCAACTTGTGCAATCGGCGCGGACGATGCGATGGAATGTGGAGGGCGCACGATGAGTGAGCCGATTCCACTCCGCGCCGGTGCGTTGGCGATGTGCTTTGATCCCAGCGAAGGACAACTGCGCTGGCTGCGCTACGGCCAGCGCGAAGTGCTGCGCGGCATCTACGGCGCGGTCCGCGACCGTGACTGGGGCACCGCTTCGCCGCGCATTGAGGAGTTGGTTATCGACCGGCGCGACGATGCATTCGAAGTCCGTTTTCTCGCAGTCTGCCAACGCGACGACATCGATTTCCGTTGGCGCGGCACGATCACAGGATCTCCCGACTCGGAGGTCCGCTACCATTTCGAAGGCGAAGCGCACTCGAGTTTCGAGCGCAATCGCATTGGCGTGTGCGTACTGCATCCGATACGGGAATGCGCCGGCCAGCCATGTCGCATCACGCATCCGGACGGTTCGGAGGAGATGTCGACGTTTCCGGACTTAATTGCCGCAATTCAACCTTTTCTCCAAGTGGCCGTGATGCGTCATAACGTGGCGCCGGGCGTCGATGTGGAGGTGCGCTTTCACGGCGAAGTGTTCGAAACCGAGGACCAGCGCAACTGGACCGATGCGTCGTTCAAAACCTACGGCACGCCACTGGAACTGCCGTTGCCGGTGCGCGTGGAAAGAGGCGGCAAAGTTATTCAGGAAGTCGTCGTGCGGCTGCTCGGAGCGGCCTCGCGTGTCGAAAGCACGCCGCCCGACGATCATGTGTTGACAACTGGCGCTGCGCTCACGCTGCCGCGACTCGGTTTTTCGCATGGCGGCGCGCGGTCGCGACTTGACGATGTTGCGACAAGTCGACTGGCAACGTTGCGCCCGGCGCACTTGCGTGTGGAATTGCACATTGACGGCGCAGAGGTGCTCGACGACTTTAACGCTGCTGCGGACGACGCGGCCAGGCTCGGAGCTGACTTGCACGTCGCATTGATTCTCGACGGCAAACCCGACCCGCGCGTGGACCGCATCTTCGAGGTGGCCGATCGTTTGCCGACACCTGTTGCGGAATGGCTCGTGCTGCCGCGCGGTGAGCAGGCGACGCCAGTCGATTGGATGCGACGCGTGCGTGGGCAGGTGGCGACGTTCGACGCATCGGCGCGCGTCGGCGGCGGGACCAACGCCCATTTTGCGGAAGTAAACCGCGAACGACTGACGCCTGATGTCGCGGATGTGCTGACTTACTCTGTGAATCCGCAGGTGCACGCCTTTGACGACGTAACGCTCGTGGAAAACCTTGCGGGCCAAAGTGAAGCCGTGCGTTCGGCCAAAGCGTTTGCCGGCGATGCGGCAGTTCATGTTGGTCCCATCACGCTCCGCTCGCGTGCGGCGCACGCAAGTGTTGCCGCTTCGCTTACAGAGTTGCCGCCCGACGCCGATCCACGGCAAGCGAGCGCCTTCCTGGCCGCCTGGACCTTAGGGAGCATTGTTGCCCTCGCGCGTGAAGGCGCGGACGCCGCGACGTACTTCGAACTCACCGGTTGTCGAGGGTTGCTCGGCGATGCGGCGCAACGCGATTTGCCTGCGCCGTTCGGGCCGTTCGCCGCTACCGTCTATCCTGTTTTTCACCTGTTCGCGGATCTCGCCGAACTTGTGGCGCACACGTCGCGGGAACTCGTCGCCGCCACGCCGGACATTTTGACAGGACTCATCACAGACGATGGCGAGGCAGTGATTGCCTTGCTGGCGAATGTGTCGAGTCAACCGCTGGATTGCGAGTTGCCGTTCGTGGCGTCAAAAATTCGCATGCTCGACGCAAACAGCGCTTCGGAGGCCGCATTGTCTTCAGATGCGTTTCGCGCGACGTGGCAGTCGTCATCTTCGCGACGGATCGCATTGTCGCCGCATTCGTACGTGCGCGTGGAGGGACGTCGCGATGCGTGAATTGCGATTCGCCGTCCTGGGCGCAGGGTTTTGGTCCGGCTGTCAACTCGCCGCCTGGGGAGAGTTGCCCGGCGCGCGTTGCGTGGCGATCTACAATCGCACGCGCTCCAAGGCCGAGACATTGGCCGCGCGATTCGGCGTGCCCACCGTCTACGACGACGCGGAGCAGATGTTAAGCGAGGAAACGCTCGATTTCGTCGACATCATCACAGACGGCGATTCTCACGCTCCGCTCGTTCAACTTGCGGCGCGGTATGCCTTGCCAGTGATTTGTCAGAAGCCGCTCGCGCCGTCGCTGCCATTGGCCGAATCCATGCTGCTCGCCTGCCGCGAGGCTGGCGTGCCGCTCTTGGTGCATGAGAACTGGCGTTGGCAGGCGCCGTTTCGCGCGCTGCGAGACGTGCTGGCATCCGGCGCGATCGGACGCGTGTTTCGCGCGCAGATCACGTATGCCAACAGCTTCCCGGTGTTCGACAACCAACCGTTCTTGAAAGAGCTTGAGCAATTCATCCTCACCGACATTGGAACGCACATCCTCGACACCGCGCGATTCCTGTTTGGCGAGCCGACCGCGGTCGATTGCCGTACCACGCGGGTGCGCGAAGACATTCGCGGCGAGGACGTGGCGACGGTGATGTTGACGCTGGACGACTTCACCGTCGTGTGCAACATGAGTTACGCGAGCCGCGTCGAACACGATCGCTTCCCGGAGACATTTGCGTTCGTGGAAGGCTCGCGAGGGAGCGCGGAGATCGCGCCCGACTACTGGCTGCGCGTCACTACAGAAGCCGGAACGCAATCGCGCCGCGTCGCTCCACATCACTACGTCTGGGCGGACCCAGCGTACGACCTGGTCCATGCGAGCATCGTCCCGTGCCAGGCCAATCTGTTGGCAGCGTTGCGCGGCGAGGAGCAGGCCGAAACGACCGGCGCAGACAACCTTCGCACGCTGCGCTTAGTACATGCTGCCTACGAATCCGCCCGCACGAGACAAACCATTTCGCTGACTTGAAGCATCATGCCAGACACCGTTCGCGCAAAATACTGGATCGAAACGGCCTTTCCACTGGAGCAGGCGGCGGCGGCGCTGGCGGGCGAGCAATCTTGCGGGACGTTCGTGCGCGTGCCGGGCGAGACCGACGCCTTGCGCGCACGCCATCAGGCGCAAGTCGTTCGCCTGACCGAACTCGACGCCGTCGACGCGCCGAGCTTGCCGGGCGCCGGTCGGCCCAAAGGCGCGGCGCACTATCGCCGCGCCGAGTTGGAAATCGCGTTTCCCTTCGACAACATTGGGGTGAATCTACCGACATTGCTGGCGACGGTCGCGGGGAATCTGTTCGAACTGCGCGAGTTCTCCGGGCTGCGATTGCTCGACTTGGAACTGCCAGACGCGTATGCAGCCTGCCCCGGTCCGCAATTCGGCATCGCGGGAACGAGGCGCTTGGCCGGAGTGTTCGAGCGCCCGTTGATTGGCACGATTGTGAAGCCCAGCGTCGGGCTGTCGCCCGAACAGACGGCGGCTCTCGTCCGCGAGTTAGGCGAGGCGGGCATCGATTTCATCAAAGACGACGAGTTGCTGGCGAATCCTCCGCACTCGCCGCTCTCGGAACGCGTGCCGGCCGTGATGCGCGAGATTCGCGCGCTCGCCGACCGCGCCGGCAAGCAGGTGATCTTTGCATTCAATGTCTCCGACGAGCCGGAGGCGATGCTCCGGCATCATGATCTCGTCGCCGAACACCAGGGGACGTGCGTGATGGTCAGCCTGCATCACGTGGGACTGGCCGGTGTCATGCAACTGCGCAGACATTCGCAATTGCCCATCCACGGGCATCGCAACGGTTGGGGGATTTATTCGCGCAGTCCGGCGATCGGAATTGAATACGCGGCGATGCAAAAGATCTGGCGACTGGCCGGCATCGATCATTTGCACGTGAACGGATTGCAGAACAAATTCTGCGAGTCGGACGATTCGGTCGTGCGCTCAATCGAAGCCTGCTTGAAGCCGATGTTCGGCGACGATCGCGCGCTGCCCGTCGTATCGTCCGGGCAATGGGGCGGGCAAGCGCCGGAAACGTTTCGACGCACGCAAACAGTTGATCTGATGTACCTCGCTGGCGGCGGCATGATGGCGCACCCTGGCGGACCTGCGGCCGGTTGCCGGGCGCTGCAGCAGGCCTGGGAAGCAGCCGTGTCGGGGATCGCGCTGGACGAGTATGCGCGCACGCATGGTGAGTTGCGGCAGTCGCTGGAAAAGTTCGCGCCGAGGTCCGCCCCATGAGCGAGATCTGGCTCGGCTACTACGGCGACGACTTTAGCGGCAGCGCCGATGTGATGGAAGTGCTCGCGCAAGCTGGCGTGCCGACCGTGTTATTTCTTGCGCCGCCGACCGAAGCACAACTCGCTCGCTTTCCCGACGTCAGGGCAATCGGCATCGCCGGCATCGCTCGATCGCTTCGCACCGCGGCAATGGAGGCGGAGCTGCGCCCGGCATTCGAGTCGTTGCGCCGTCTGGCGCCGTTGGTGCACTACAAGATCTGCTCGACATTTGATTCATCGCCAGAGATTGGCAGTATCGGTCGCGCGATCGATATCGGCCGCGTAGTGCTCGGGACGCGCGTCGTGCCGGTCGTTGTGGGCGCGCCGGCGTTGGGGCGCTACTGCGTGTTCGGCAATCTCTTCGCGCGTTCCGGCGGCGGCAGCCCGATTTACCGGCTCGATCGGCATCCCACGATGGCGGCGCATCCGGTGACGCCGATGGACGAGGCCGACCTGACACAACATCTCGCGCGCCAGACGTCCGCCGAGATCGCGCTTCTGAACGCCCTCGTTTTGGATCACGCGGCCACCGTGCGCTTCAACGACCTGGTCGCCGCGGGCGCCGAGATTATCATGATTGACACGCTTTATGAACGGCACATGCCGATCATCGGCGAACTGATCGCGAGTCTGGCGGAGCGCGATCTGACGCGCTTCGTCGTCGGCTCGTCCGGAGTTGAATACGCACTCACAGCGCGCTGGCGCGCCATCGGAGTGTTGCCGGCATTGCGCGCCGTGTGTCCTGCGAAAGCAGCATCGCCCGTCGTTGTCGTGTCCGGAAGTTGTTCCCCGGTGACCGCGGCGCAAATTCGCGCCGCGGCGGAGTCGGGCTTCCGTTGCGTCGCCTTGCAGCCCGAGGAATGGCTCGAAGGCAACCTTGCCGGCGCGACCGAGCAAACGTTGAAAGCGTTGAAGGCCGGCGAAAGCGTGATCGTGCATGCGGCGACAGGTCCCGATGATCCGCGGATCGCCGAGGCGAACGAGAAACTCACGAGGTCAGGTCGCTGCGCGGAACGCAATGCACTGCTCGGCGACGTGTTGGCGCGCCTCTTGAGTGCCGCCATCAACGCCGGTGTGCGGCGCTGCGCCGTGGCGGGGGGCGATACCTCAGGGCACGTCGCGCGGACTCTGGGCATTGAATCGCTGGAGTTTATCGCGCCGCTCGCGCCCGGCTCGCCGCTGTGCCGAGCGCGGTTTCACGACACAACGAAGCCAGACTTGGAAATCTGTTTCAAGGGAGGACAAGTCGGGCGTCCCGACTTCTTCCAGAAGCTCGCGCGCGGCACGGCCTGAGCAACACGAGAGGAGCCTTTCGGATGGTGACCATCGCAATCTTCGGCGCCGGCGGCAACATGGGGACGCGCGCAAGCCAGGCGCTCGTGGGCGACCCCGAATACCGCGTCCTGCACGTGGAGCCGGGCCCGACCGGTCGCAAGCGGCTCGACGATCGCGGCATCACTCCCGTGGCACGCGAGGAGGCGATCGCGGCCGCCGATACCGTGCTGCTCGCGGTGCCGGACCATTTGATCACCGGCATCGCCGCCGAACTGGTGCCGACATTGCGTCCCGGCACGTTGGTGATCTGCCTCGATCCGGCCGCGCCGTATCACGGCCGTTTGCCGGCGCGTGTCGACATCGCCTACTTCGTCACGCACCCAGGGCACCCGCCGATCTTCAGCGACGAAGCGACGCTCGAAGCGCGGCGCGATTACTTCGGCAGCGGGCTCGCGAAGCAAGCGATCGTCTCGGCGCTGATGCAAGGAACGGAGGCCGATTACGCGAAGGGCGAAGCAATCTCGTGCAAATTGTTCGGTCCAATCTTGCGATCGCATCGCTTGACGGTTGAACAAATGGCGCTGCTTGAACCGGCGCTCGCGGAAACTTTGGCGGCGACTTGCCTGACCATCATTCGCGAAGGCCTCGACGAAGTCGTGCGGCGTGGCGTTCCACAAGAAGCGGCGCGCGATTTTCTGTTGGGCCATCTGAACATCGAACTGGCAATCGTCTTCAACGAAACCGGTTGGAAGTTCTCGCAGGGTTGCCAGCGCGCCATCGACGAGGCGAAGCCCATGCTCTTTCGACCGGACTGGAAAAAAGTCTTCGATCCGGACCAACTCAAAGCCAGCGTCGCGCGCATCGCCGGCGACGCATGAATCTCTACTCACTCGCGCCACACCCCGGAGATGTACTCATGATTCAATTCGTTCCATATCAGCGCCGGGCCGGGCTGATCGGTGCATGCCTCTTACTGTTCGTGTCCTCGTTGCAGGCCACTGTTCTTGGGCAGATCATGCCGCGGCTGAAAGTGAGCGAGAATCATCGTCACCTGCAGACGGCCGAAGGAAAACCATTCTTCTGGCTCGGGGATACCGCCTGGGAATTGTTTCATCGCCTGAATCGCGAGGAAGCGGACGCGTATCTCGACTTACGCGCAAAACAAGGTTACACAGTCATTCAGGCCGTCGCGATCGCCGAACTGGACGGCCACAGCGATCCGAATCCTTACGGGCATTTGCCGCTCGTAGAATTTGATCCGGCGCGACCAGCGGTAGCGGACGGGCCGCAGAACGACTACTGGGATCACGTCGACTACATCGTGGACGCGGCGAATCGGCGCGGGATCTACATCGGTTTCCTGCCCACCTGGGGCCGCTACTGGCACGACAAGGTGCGCGACGAGCGCCCGCTGTTCACCGAGGAAAACGCGGCCGTCTATGGCAAGTGGCTGGGCGAGCGCTTTCGCGGCAAGGGCATTGTGTGGATCCTGGGAGGCGATCGCCCGATCGAAAATGACGAGCAGCGCGAGATCATCCGCGCGATGTCGCGCGGTTTGAAGGAGGGAGACGGCGGCGCTCATTTGATGACGTTCCATCCGCCGGGCGGGCGTGGCTCCGCGGAATGGTTTCACGACGACGCGTGGCTCGACTTCAACATGCGGCAGAACGGCCACGTGGCGGAGTTCACTGAGCGTTACGTCAAGACCCGCGCGGACTACGATCGCACGCCGGTGAAGCCCGTCGTCGACGGCGAACCGATTTACGAGGACCATCCCGTGTCGTTCAAGCCAGACGAGCTGGGACATTCCACCGCGACCGACGTGCGGCGGCCGCTGTACTGGGATCTGTTCAGCGGCGCCTGTGGGCACACTTACGGCCATCACTCGGTGTGGCAGATGTGGGGCGAAGGACGCAATCCCATCAATCGACCGCTGATGCCGTGGCACGAGGCGATTCACCAGCCAGGCGCGGCGCAGATGCAGTTCGGCCGCCACCTGATCGAATCGCGCCCGATGTTAGATCGCATTCCCGACGACGACATCGTCGTAACCGATCGCGTCGCCAGCTCCGTGCCGGGCGCGGGGCGCTACCGCTTTGTCGCCACGCGCGACGCGGCGGGAACTTATGCGTTCGTTTATGTGCCGGCCGGACGCAAGTTCCGCGTGCGCATGGACAAGCTCGCCGGGCCGAAGGTCAAGGCCTGGTGGTACAATCCACGCAACGGCGAAGCGGCGGCGATTGGCGAATTCGCGAGCGAAGGCGAGCCGGAATTCGTATCGCCCGATCTTGGCGAAGCCCTCGACTGGATCCTCGTGTTGGACGACATCAGCAAGAATTATCCCACGCCTGGAGCGAAACGATGAAGATCGCGCGCAAACACTCGTGCACTGGATGGGCCGCTTGCCTTGTCGCGATGCTCGCGCTTCAGTATTGCGCTCCAGTGCAGGCGGAAGACTGGCCGAGCTTCCGCGGGCCCTCGCGCCAAGGCCTTTCCAGTGAAACAGGTCTGCCACTGAAATGGGCCGCCGGCGAAAACATCGCCTGGAAGGTGGAAGTACCTGGCGAGGCTTGGTCGTCGCCGATTGTTTGGGGCGATCAAGTGTTCGTGACAACGGCCACCGACGGCGGCGCAAGCTGCCGCGTGCTGGCCTTCGCGCGCGCGACCGGTAAACTGATGTGGAACACGGAAGTGTTTCGCCAAACGCCGGGCCACAAGCAGGCCAAGAACTCGTACGCCACGCCGACTCCGGCCACGGACGGCGAACTGGTCTATGCCATCTTCGGCGACGGTAGTTTCGCCGCAGTGAACTGCGCTGGCGAAATCGCGTGGACGAATCGTGACGTCAAGTTCTACGGCGAGCATGGGCTCGGCGCATCGCCGATTCTTTACCACGACTTGTTGATCATGCCGTTCGACGGCAGCAGTTCAGGTCCGGATCTCAAACTCGGCTGGCAAACGCCTTGGGATCAATCGTTTGTCCTGGCGCTCGACAAGCGCACCGGCCAACAGCGCTGGCGCGCCTCGCGCGGCCTGTCGCGCATCGCGCATGTTTCGCCGATCATTGCCCAGATCGACGGTCATGACGAGCTCGTGAGCTGCGCCGGCGACGCAATTCAAGGCTTCGATCCAGTCACAGGCGAGCGGCTGTGGCACGTCTTCAGCGAAGGCGAGGGAGTCGTGCCATCGCCGGCGCTGGCAAACGGAACGATCTTCACGGCGTCGGGCTTCGGGGCTACGACGCTGCGCACGGTGCGCTTAGGCGGTCGCGGCGACGTCACGCAATCGCACATCGCCTGGGAGCAACGCAAAGGCGCGCCGAATCAATCGTCCTTGATCTACGTCGCGCCGTTTCTGTATGCCGTCAGCGATCAGGGCGTCGTGATGTGTTACCGCGGCGAATCGGGCGAAGTCGTGTGGCAGGGCCGCGTCGAAGGGACGTATAGTTCCTCGCCGGTCGCCGCCGAGGGGCGCATCTATTTGCTCTCCGAACAAGGAGAAACGACGGTCGTCGAAGCCCGCGACGAATTCGACATCATCGCCCGCAACCCGCTCGGTGAGCGCTGCCAGGCGTCGATGGCGGTCGCGCAGGGCCGCCTCTATATCCGCACCGACCGTCATCTCTGGTGCATCGGTAAATAGCGATCCCCGCGAACAATTCTCGCCACAACCCTGTCCCCTTAAACGGGCGCCCCGCCGGCGCGGCGACGTGCGAGGGGGTCGCAATAGGTCTGGCCGGGGTCTAAAATCACCAGTTCCGTCGAGGCTGTAGCTCAGTCGGTAGAGCAACGGACTTTTAATCCGTAGGTCTTGGGTTCGAGCCCCAACAGCCTCACTTGAAAAAATGCCCGTAAATGCCTTGTTTTCAGGCGTTTACGGGCATTCTCATGCGCGGTCAGCTTGATCGGCGACGCCTGTTTTTCCCTCTAGAAACCGCAGATTAACGCTGTGTGTGTTTCCACCGAGTTTCCAAATCCTAGTGCGGAATGATTTACGATTTGCTTTTCCATTTCCCCACGGTCGCTAAAATTGGGGCATCGGGTCCGCGGCCGTACACCGCATTGCTCGCCCGTCGCTGTTCTCCCCTCACCTGGAGCGGCGACGGGCCGAGCGCCCGGAATCGCAAGGGTGAGGATTCAAAATGCAGGACGCTATCTCTGCCGACACGCTCTTGTCGGAAATCGCGGACGAACGCAAGTCAGTTGCCGATGCTGAGTCGGAACGCCGGAAAGGACGGAAGTCTCACCGGCGTGAAGAACGCTTGAGGCGAGCCTGGGATCGTGTCTATTCGCGCGTCGACGACACTGAACACTTTACGCTGACGCAACGGGCGTTGCTGCTCCGATCGCTGGGGCTGGCCCTGCGGCTGTGCGATCGGCGAGAGTGGCTATACGACGTCCTCGACGACGAATCGCTTCCCGCGTCCAAGGCCCGTCTGGTGAAACTCATTTTGTTTGTCTCGCGCCCAAGTACGCCGCTGGCCGATATCGCGCGAGTGCTC
>JALHLM010000045.1 GCA_022844585.1 Pirellulales bacterium
TCATGATTGACCCTCGACGACCGGATCCAGCGGCTCATCCAAGGAGCGCAACGCGGCGAGCATGGCATCGGCTTGCGTCGCGTCGACGCGACAAATGGCGACGCCGGCATGCACGATCACATAGTCCCCCTCCTCGGCCTCGGGCACGCAGGCCAGCGAGCATTGTTTGCGCAAGCCGTCGAACTCCACCCAAGCGCGCGCAAGCAGGGGGTCTCGATCCAACCATTCGGCGACACGTCCCGGCACGCCCAAGCACATGGAATTCACTCGCTGGAAGTTTGAGTCGTGCGTCGCCAGGCGACGGCCAGTTGTCCGAGGGCCAGTCCGCCGTCGCCGGGAGGCGCGCGTTCGGCACGAAGCCAGCGAGTTTCGGTATGAGCGAGTTCTTGGGCGATTAATTCGTTCAGCACCTGGTTTTGAAACACGCCGCCGCAGGTGATTAGCGCCAGTTCAGGGAAGTGATTCGCCATTTGCACCACGAGACTCGCGAGGGCACGATGGAAACGGGCGGAGATAGCGCCGGCCGGTTCGCCGCGCCGCAGATCATGCATGACCTGTCGGAATAAGGGACGCCAATCGATCGGCTCGCCGACTTGTCCCCCATTCAAGTTGTAAGCGCCGGCGGCGTCGGGATCGACCGCGGCTTCCAGGAGCATGGCGAACTCGCCTTCGCAATCCGCGTGCGATCGCCGCAGGGCCAACGCGGCAACGCCGTCGAACAGTCGGCCGATGCTGCTGGTCGTCGGCGCGAGCTTGGGTTTCAACGCTAGTTGGTAGACGGTTTCCAGCCGCTCCGATTCCATGGTCGACCAGATGGAGTCGAGTTCTTTGATCGGCACGTTCGCGAATCTGGCCAGACTACACGCGATCCTCCAAGGCTCTCGAACGGCAACGTCACCGCCCGGTAGCGAAAATGGGAGCAAGTAAGCGACCCGGTCGGCGCGTTCCAGTGACGCGATCAGGCACTCGCCGCCCCAAATCGTCTGGTCGTCTCCGTAGCCTGCGCCGTCCCAGATGATGGCCAGTGCCGAATCCTCGTAGCACTGGTGTTCCCAGAGCACAGCGGCGGCATGGGCGTGATGGTGCTGCACGGCGACTCGACGGTGAGGCGTCTGCTCGGCAGCGCGCGTCGAATAAAAATCGGGATGTGCGTCATGAGCGACGACGTCGGGACTCACGCCGTAGAGGTCGCATAGTTGCGCCCATTCCCTTTTCCAGCGGTCGCACGTCCGCGCTTCGCTGAGCTCGCCGATATGCGCCCCCAATACGGCCTGTCGACCCGTCCAAATCGCTAGGGCGGACTTCATGTCACCGCCGGTCGCCAAGATTGGCTCGGCGTCAATCGACGTATTCGGGCCGGGGAACACGCAGGGCGCGAAGCCGCGCCCCAATCGCAACAGGCAGGGGCGTCCGACGATGACGCGGAGCACGCTGTCGTCCACGGGTCGGTGGATTTCGCGATCGTGATGCAACCAAATATCGGCGATGCCGCTCAACTGCTCTTCGGCTTCGCGTTCACCGGTGACGAGGGGATCGCCTTCACGATTGCCGCTGGTGCAGACGATGGGACGACCGATTTGGCGCAACAATATGTCATGCAATGCGCTGGTTGGGAGCATCACTCCGAGGCTGTGCACTCCGGGCGCTAATTCGATCGGCAGGTCACTGGCCTCGTGCTTTCGCAGCACGACGATCGGATTCTCAGGCGAGGCGAGCCAGTCCAGCTCAGGCAGATCAAGGACGACGTATCGCTCCGCCTCGGCCACATCACGCATCATCACGGCCAGTGCCTTTGAATTGCGCTGCTTAAGTGCGCGCAATCGTCGAATCGCGGCTCCGTTCGTGGCATCGACCAAGAGTTGATAGCCGCCGACGCCTTTGATCGCGGCGATGCCTCCGTCGCGTACGACCTGGGCAATGGCGGCGAGCGCTTGCCGAGAGTCGGTGATCGTGTGTTTTTCGGCTGTCGTCGCCCAGATTCTCGGTCCGCAGGCCGGACAGCAGGTGGTTTGGGCATGAAAGCGGCGGTCGCCGGAGTCGCCATACTCATACTCGCACGCATCGCAGAGGGGAAATGCATCCATCGTGGTGCGCGCGCGATCATAAGGCATCTCGCGAATGATCGAGTAACGGGGCCCGCAGGCGGCGCAATTCGTGAAGGGATACTCGTGACGGCGATTCCCAGGCGTTCGAACTTCCGCCAAGCAAGGCGCGCAAATCGTCAGATCGGCGGGAACTGTGGCCTCGTTACGGGCGAACCGTTGACTTGGTCCGACCGAAAAGCGGGCATGACCTGGCGGTTCGATCCAGTCGATCAGCAGCTCATCGAGCCTGGCCCGGTCAGGCAGGGCCGAGCGAAGTTGATGCAAGAAACGATCGATTGCCGGCCGAGACCCTTCGATCTCTCCCTCGACACCCTGCGACGTGTTCCGCACGTGGCCATGAAGCTGGCATTCCGTCGCCAGCCTTGCGATCGCGGGGCGCACACCGAGACCTTGCACCTGACCGCGGAGGTGAAAGCGGCAAGCGTCAAGGTTCGTTTCGACTAGCGTCGCTGGCCGCATGGTTCGCCCCGCAAGATGCGTTCACGCTGGGCCATCAAGAAATCACACCAGGGTTCTAGACCAGCAACGGGACGCGTGCTCGTCTCAAAGACTTCCAGGTCGGGACGAATTCGCCGTGCATCCGCGGCGGCGCGTGTTGGTTCGAAAGGGACGTAGGGGAGCAAGTCGCACTTGCTGACCACCATCGCGTGGCTGGTGCGAAAGGCTTTGGGATACTTGGCGGGCTTATCATCTCCTTCGGTGGTGCTTAATAGCACGATGCGGCAGTGTTCGCCGAGGTCGAACGACGCGGGGCAGACCAGGTTGCCGATGTTTTCGATGAAGAGAATCTCAATTTCCGGCGCCTTGAGCGCATCCCAACCTTGCTCGACGAGCGGAAACTCCAAATGGCAGGCGCCGCCGGTGGTCAATTGCAATGCCGGGGCATGCGCGGCCAGGCGTTGGGCGTCGCGGTCCGTGGCAATGTCGCCGACCAAGACCGCGACGCGGGCGCGCGCGTGGAGGTGGTCGGCCGTCGCCGCCAGCAGCGACGTTTTGCCGGCGCCGGGCGAGGAAAGCACATTCACGACGAGCGTCCCTTGCTCGGCCATCTTGCGTCGGAATTCCGCGGCGGATTCGCGCGCCTGGGCTTGCACGTCGCGCTCGACGGTGATGACGCGCACTGTGGTCATGAGTTGCTACTCGTGGGGACGGCGTCGGACGGGGAACGCAATGTGAGGGACTCGATCATTACGGCGTCACCCGCCACGATATCCGCGTCGGTTGAGCCGCAGGTCGGACACGTGAATTCAAAGTCGCGTACGCGATATTCCAATTGACACGCGCGGCAAGCGGCGGTCAATTCCCGCTCCTGGACGCACAATGTCGCCGCCCTCAATCCAGATCCTGGGGCCAAACGCTCGAAGGCCGTTGCAAGCAGCGTGGGTTCCACGCCGGACAGGGGACCGATCGACAGGTGAACCTCGACGATGTCGCTAGCGCCGTTGGCGGACGCAATGGCGAGCGACTGACGCAGCACGGAGGCGATCAGCGAAGCTTCGTGCATTCGTCTCGCTCCTCTACTGCTACAGATGCTGCTGAAAGCTCGCCGCGGATGCGATTCGCGATCTCGCACGCCAGTTGTTCCGCCTGTTCCGACATCTCCGACGCCGTTCCATCTTCGCGCACGAATCCGATCCAGAGCATTACGCGCCGCGGGAGATCCCCTAACGCTTCGACAAGCTTGAGCGACGCGACGAGTCCTAGATCGTGGGTTCCCCGAGGGCGCACCGCGGGAATATTGTCCGACGGCCATTCGAGCCGCAGGATTGATCCGGTGCAGTCGCGATCCACTCCGGCGTCGACGATCACCCAGTGATCGTCGCCCCCGGGCAAGTGCAGCAGTGCATCCGGCGAAGCGATGCTCGTGGTTCGGACTCCCGGACGAGGTTGCGTCGACAGCATCTCGGCGACGCGCCAGCCGAGTTGGTCGTCTCCGAAGTGGCTGCCGACGCCGATGATGAGCGTCCGTTCCATGCGTTTAGTTTCGCTGAATGTTCACGCGGAGAAAGTGGGTGGAGCAACTGATGCACGGGTCGTGGTTGCGCACGACGTTCTCGCACGTGCGGGATAGGGTCTCATCGCCGGCGTTCAGCACACGTGGCAGCCAGGACCGCAGATCGGATTCGATCTGGAGTTGATTCTGTGACGTCGGCGGCACGATGGTGGCGAATTCAATCTGTCCTGCGTCGTTGATTTCATAGCGATGGTAGAGCAGTCCGCGCGGGGCTTCCGTCGCGGCGCAACCGGAACTGCTGCGCGGCGCCACGTCGACGTGGGCCACGTCTGGCGTGTAATGGCGCAGCATCGTCAGCGCTTCATCGTAGGCGTGGATCAGTTCCAAGCCGCGGGCGATGATCGCCTTGAACGGGTTGCGGCACGGCAGTTCGAAGCCGATGTCCCGCGCTACCGCTTGGGCCACGCCGCAAAGCTGCGCGAAGTTCAAATTGATGCGTGCCAGCGGACCGACGAGGTAGGGCGTTCCCGAGTCGCGTCGTACCGCGTGCAACGCGGTGCTATGCGGCGCCTGGCGTTCTTCGAAAACGTCTGCGAACTTTTCGACCGGCCACGTTTCACCTGTGCTGGAGGCGAGGCGGCCTTCGTTCATGGCGTATTCGTCGGGATGCGTGAGGGCGATGAACTCGTAGGGCTGTTCGAAATCCGGAAAGGGAAATGTGGCAACCCAGCGCGTGGCCTCGATCACCGCGTCGAGTCCCCACTCGAAACGGGGAATCAGTGGGGCGAACTCCTCGCGCGTGGGAGCGCGGTGAAAACCGCCGATGCGGACGTTGATCGGATGAATAGCCCTGCCCCCCAGGACGTCGAGCAGCTCGTTGCCATGCTTCTTGATGCGCAGGCCGCGACGCAGCTGATCGGGAAAGCGTTGCGCGAGCTCGATGCCGCTCGCGCAATCGAAGAAGTCCGGGGCATGCAACAAGTGCATGTGCAGCGCGTGGCTTTCGATCCATTCGCCGCAATAGAGCAAGCGCCGCAGCAAGCGTACGAAGGGCGTCGTCGGTACTCCTAACGCGGCCTCGATCGCATGGACGGCGCTCATTTGGTAGGCGACCGGGCAAATCCCGCAGATGCGGGCGACAATGTCGGGGACTTCGTGAATCGAGCGCCCGCGCAAGAACGCCTCGAAAAAGCGCGGCGGCTCAAAAATGCGCAATCGCACGTCGTGGACGGCCCCATTCAATAACTCAACGTCGAGGCCGCCCTCTCCTTCCACTCGGGAAAGCGCCTTGACGCGAATGTGTCGCACTTCACTCATGGACGTTGCCGGGGTTCGGGCGCTGGAAGGTCGGCAGCCAGGTTGGCCAGGCGATCGCTTTCCTGGCGAAACTCGGGGGCGTTCACATTGAACAGTCGCAGCCCTTGCACGGCTTCCGCAATGGAGGCGCCGTTGCGAATCTGCTGCGCACTGAGACTGGCGAGATTGGGCTGCACGCAAGGGCCGAAACAGCCGTAGCAGCCGCGATCATACGCGGGGCAGATCGCGCCGCAACCTGATTGCGTCACGGGACCGAGGCAGGGCGCCCCGTGCGCCACGATGATGCAGACCGTGCCACGGCGCTTGCAATCCAGGCAGACGGAATGCGACGGCGTCGTCGGCCGGCGGTCACCGAGCAAGGCGCGAATTACTTCCAACAATTGAGTCTTGTTGATCGGGCAGCCGCGCAATTCGAAATCGACGCGGACATGGTCGGCGATCGCCGTGGATGTGGCCAGCGAGTGAATGTACTGGGGCGAGGCATAGACGGCCGCGAGGAACGACGCATGATCGGCGAAATTGCGCAGGGCCTGAATCCCTCCGGCTGTCGCACAAGCGCCGATCGTAACGAGAAACTTCGACGCCCGACGCACTTCTTGGATGCGGGTAAGGTCGTCGGGCGTGGTGATCGAGCCTTCGACGAGAGCAATATCGTAAGGTCCGTCCGAGACGCGGCTCGTGGCCTCGAGGAAGTGGACGATGTCGAGGCGTTCGCCGAGGGCCAGCAGTTCATCTTCGCAATCAAGCAGCGAGAGCTGGCAACCGTCGCAACTGGCGAACTTGAATACGGCCAAGCGTGGGCGCGGACCGCTCATAGCGCCTCCACTTCCAGATACGGTGCGATGTAGTCGTGCCGCATGACAGGGCCGTCGCGGCAAACAAACGCCGGGCCGAGCTGGCAATGTCCGCAGAATCCCGCGGCGCATTGCATATTGCGCTCCAGCGACAACCATAAGCGCTCTGCCGGGATGCCGCGCGCCAACGCGCTGTTGGCGACGAAACGCATCATGATTTCGGGACCGCAGGCGAAGAGCGTTGTCTGCTGCGGGTTCAACGGGCGGAGGCGATCAACGAGCAAGGTTACCACGCCGACGTTGCCCAGCCAACCACTCTCGGCGCGATCCACCGTGGATTGCAATTGCAGGCCTTGCTGTTGCCAGGCGTCATATTCGCGCGCGTAGAGCAAGGCGCCTGGCAAGCGGGCGCCGTAGATGAGAGTGATCCGCCCGAATTGGGAACGATGGGCGAGCGCCCACGCGACAGCCGGACGCAAAGGGGCCAGGCCGATTCCGCCCGCGACGAACACCAGGTCGCGCCCCACGGCCGCCTCCATGGGCCAACCTCGACCGAACGGCCCGCGCACGGCGAGTGGCGCGCCTTGTCCGAGTTGCTCCAACGTTCGGGTCACGCCCCCCGCGGTCCGCACGGTGTGGGACCAGGTGTCGTCATCGTGATTGCGGCCGCTGACGCTGATCGCCGCTTCGCCCACGCCTGGCAGGTAGAGCATGTTGAACTGTCCGGGCGCAACGTCGTACGTGCGTTGATCGGGCAACGGTTCAATCCGCAGGTGATAGGTATTCACGCCGTAATATTCGGGCGTGATCTCCTTGACCGTCGCGCGATGTGCCAGCCAAGGACTTTGTGAGGGGGGAATCAAGGTGCTCATGGCGTCGACTCGCTTCGCAGCGCGGCGACTTCCTCCGTCAAGTCGATGCCCACCGGACACCAGGTAATGCAGCGACCGCAGCCGACGCAGCCGCACGTGTCGAATTGATCGAACCAGGTGCCAAGTTTATGTGTGAGCCACTGACGATAGCGGGAGCGAATGGTATTGCGCACCACGCCGCCGTTCATGTAGCTGAAATCGAAATTGAAGCAAGAGTCCCAGGTTCTGACACGGTCGACATGCGCGGCGTCCAGGTCCGTGACCTCTTGGACGGAACTGCAAAAGCACGTTGGGCAGACTTGCGTGCAATTCGTGCAGGATAGGCAACGCTCGGCGACTTCGTTCCAGCGGGGGTGCTGAAGTTGACGGAGCATGAGGTCATGCAGGCCGTCGACGGGGAGCGAACGCGTTTGCTGATCGACGGCGCGTTGGCGGAGTTGCTCGGCCGTGACGAGTTGCGCGTCCGCAATCATTTGTAGGGGCAGTTGTCTGGCGATCTCCCGGCCGCGGTCCGAGCCGGCTTCCAGCACAAAGCCGTCGGGCAATTCTGTCAGCGCCAGATCAAAGCCGCGTTGACACCGCGGCCCGGTGCGCATCGAGTTGCAAAAGCAAGTGCTGGCCGCTCGTGTGCAGTTCACGGCCACGATGAAAACGCGCTCACGGCGCGCGGCGTAGATGGGATCGACGTAGGCTTGCTGCAAAAAGACGCGATCTTGCACTTCGATGGCCGCGATCTCGCAGGCCCGCACGCCCAGAAACGCGTAGGAAACGCCGTCATCGGCTGGCGGGCTGACGTTCCAGCCGTCTTCGGTCCGTACGCTCGTCGACACCACGGCCCGTGGCGGAAACAAGAACTGCTTCCAGGAATGCGGTCCCACGGTGTAGCCAAAGTAGCCAGCTTCGCCATCTTCGATCAAGCGATACTTGCCGGGCTCTTGAGCTTCGATCCAGCCGAAAGGAATGGTTGCGGCGCTGGTCGTTGGCTCGTAAACCACGGCGCCCTGACTGAGCTTAGGCGCGACGACGTTGTACCCACGTACGCAGAGTACGTCGATGAGTCGCTGCAGGCCCGTGTGTGGCATAAACTGGGCGGTCTCGTGCGCCGCGTTAGTCGACATCCGTCGGCTCCGGAATCTGGGGCGGTTCGGCGCGGTAGACGTCGAGCAGTTGCATGCGAGTGGCCACCAGTCGCCGGGCCAGCGCGGCGGCGACTTGCCGCATCACTTCATATCCGAGGCGAGGATCTTCGTCGAACGCGGTTCTCAGTTTTTCCGCATCGAGGACAAAGAGTTGGGCATCCGTGACGCAGATCGCGCGGGCGTTCATCGCCTTTTGCCCAAACAACGGCGACCAGCCGACAAGGTCGCCGGGACCGAGCGTAAGCAGGCGGATCGTACCGTGCGGCGGTCCATGCACTTCGATGCCGACCAGGCCGCTACGAACGAGATAAGAATAGGAGTGGTGTTCTCCTTCGCGAAACAAGACCTCTCCGGCCGGCGCCTCCAGCAAGCTGGCCGCGGCAGCGACTTTCTCGAGGGTTGTGGGAGAGAGTCCGCTGGAGAATTGAAGCGACTCCAACTCGTGTTGTAGCGACGTCACGTCCACAGAAAGTGTTCCGAGTTGTCCACGTCGGTGTGCGGAGCCGTTCGCCAACGGCAGTTGGCGTGCCACGCACATTATGGCCGAATTCATTGCCACAATGGAACTAGGGGCGCCGTCATTGGTTCCCTAGATTCACGATGGGCGGAAGACGCGTCCGCACACAATCGTGCGAATTCGCACCTGCCCGATCGCAGAGTGTGCCTGCCGCACCTCGCGTTTAGAGGATTTGGGCGGTATTCCGCGCACGTCGCACTTCATAGCGCAACGGTACGTTGTTTGCCCCGCTTGGCTGGCAAGCGATTCGCGAGCCCCTGTGCAATCGAAATTAGGAGCCGACGATGGCAACTCCTTCCTATACCCGTCGGTTTGCCGAGATCGGCATGGGAGACGTGCCGTCGGTGGGCGGCAAGAACGCTTCGCTGGGGGAGATGTTCCGCGAGTTGACCGCCAAGGGAATCCGCGTGCCTGACGGGTTCGCCGTGACGGCGGAGGCCTATCGCCAGTTTCTGCGGGCGAATGCGTTGGACCGTGCCTTAGCGGACCTGTTGGGCAAGCTCGAGATTCGCGACTTGGATTCATTGCGCCATTGCGGCCATCAGATTCGTCAATTGATCTTGCAAGCGGAGTTTCCGCCGGAGATTGCGTCGGCGATCGTGGCCGCGTACGGCGAACTGGAAGCCGGCGCAAAGCTGCCGGCAGGCGTTCGCCTCGACGTGGCGGTACGCAGCAGCGCGACGGCCGAGGACTTGCCCGACGCCAGTTTCGCGGGACAACAGGAGACGTACCTGAACGTGCAGGGGCCCGCGGCGTTGCTCGACACTTGCCGCCGCTGTTTCGCTTCGCTGTTCACGGACCGCGCGATTAGCTACCGCGTCGACAAGGGCTTCGACCACTTGAAGATCGCCCTGTCGGTGGGCGTGCAGCGAATGGTGCGGAGCGATCTGGCTTCGTCGGGCGTCATGTTTTCCATCGATACGGAGACCGGCTTTACCGACGCCGTGTTGATCAACGCCGCCTACGGGCTGGGCGAGAATGTCGTTCAAGGTTCGGTCAATCCGGATGAATTCTGTGTCTTCAAGCCGACGTTGAAACAGGGCTTTCGACCGATCATCAAGCGCTCGCTGGGCAGCAAGGAATTCAAGCTGATCTACGATATCGGCGGGAGCCGGATGGTGCGCAATGTTCCGGTTCCGGCCGGAGATCGGGCGCGGTTCGCTCTGACCGATGACGAAGTGTTGGAGTTGGCGCGGTGGGCGGCGCAGATTGAGGAGCATTACAGCAAGCTCCGCGGCGGCCCTTGTCCGATGGACATGGAGTGGGCCAAGGACGGACAGACGGGGGAATTTTTCATTGTGCAAGCACGGCCGGAAACGGTGCAGTCGCAGCGACACGCGCAGCTGCTGGAGACCTATCGTTTGAAAGCGACAGGTCGAGTGCTCGCCACAGGGCGCAGCGTCGGCAGCCAGATCGCCGCCGGGCCGGTCCGGAAAGTCGATTCGATCCAGCAACTGCAAGTCTTCCAGCCGGGCGACGTGCTGGTCACGGATAAGACGGATCCCGATTGGGAGCCCATCATGAAGCGCGCCGCCGCGATCGTGACGAATCGGGGCGGGCGGACCTGTCATGCGGCGATTGTCAGCCGTGAGCTGGGAATTCCGGCAGTCGTGGGCACCGAGCATGGCACCGAGGCCGTCAAAGACGGCCAGGTCGTGACGGTTTCGTGCGCCGAAGGGGACACCGGGCTCGTTTATGACGGCGCGCTCGACTTCGACGTCGACCGGGTCGACCTGAGTTCCATGGGGCGACCACGGACGAAGATCATGGTGAACGTCGGGAATCCGGATGAAGCGCTGGGACTGAGCTTTTTGCCCAATGACGGAGTGGGGTTGGCCCGGATGGAATTCATCATCAACAACCACATCCAGATTCATCCGATGGCGCTCGTGCGCTATGAAGTGTTGGAAGACGCCGCGCTCCGGCAGGAGATTGACCGCCGCACGGCGGGCTATACGGACAAGCCCCGATTCTTCGTGGATCGATTGGCGGAAGGGGTCGCGATGATCGCGGCCGCGTTCTACCCGCGCGACGTGATTGTCCGGATGAGCGATTTCAAGACGAACGAATATGCGCATCTGGTCGGCGGCCAAGGTTTCGAGCCGAGCGAAGAGAATCCGATGATCGGTTTCCGCGGCGCCTCACGATACTACGATCCGCGCTACCGGGAGGGTTTTGCGCTCGAGTGCCAGGCGATGCGGAAGGTGCGCGAAGAGATGGGATTCGTCAACGTCAAGCTGATGGTCCCGTTCTGTCGCACGGTGGAGGAAGGCCGCCGCGTGATCGCCGAAATGGCCAAGCAGGGATTGAAACAACGCGCGAACGGGCTGGAAATCTACGTGATGTGCGAGATCCCCAGCAATGTAGTCAGCGCGAAGGCATTTGCCGAGGTGTTTGACGGATTCTCCATCGGGTCGAACGATCTGACGCAACTGATCCTAGGTGTGGATCGAGATTCGTCCACGGTGGCCCACTTGTTCGACGAGCGGAATCCCGCGGTCATGGACGCCATCGCGTCGGCGATTCGAACCGTCAAAGCGGCGGGGAAGAAAATCGGCATCTGTGGGCAGGCGCCGAGCGACTATCCGGAATTCGCGGAATTCCTGATTCGGCAAGGAATCGACAGCATTTCGCTGAATCCCGACGCCGTGGTCCGCACCACGCAGCGCGTACTGGCGACGGAAAATGAGTTAGTGAAGAAGCGAGAGTGGGCGACGGCGCCTTCGTAGCATCGCGCTCCATGTCGCAGATCAGCGAGTTTTCAAGTCAGACGCATGTGCGCGCGTAAATTACCGGCGTCGGTGGCGCGTTCCAGCTGAAACCCGCAGTCGCGAAACAAGGCGATCATCGCGGCGTTGTCCTGGGCCACGGTTCCATGCACTTCGCGCACGCCCCATTGCCGCGCGGCCGCCACGCAGGCCTTGGTGAGCACGGTCCCCAGCCCTCGCTGCTGAAACGCGTCCGTGACCATGACGGCGAACTCTGCGGTATCTCCGCCGCCGTCGACGGCCAACCGGCCGACGCCGACGAGGTGCAAGTCCGAGTGGTTCCGCACTTCCGCCACGAGCGCCAACTCTCGGTCGTAATCCAGAAAGCAATAGCGCGCGGCGAACTCGTGGGTGACTTCGCCAATCTCGTAACCGAAGCGGCGTCGCAATGTTTCCGGCGATGCGCTGGCCAACAGTTCACGCCAGTGCGTCTCGTCTTCCGGACGCAAGGGCCGCACCACGATCTCCGTACCGTCTGCAAGCGCCACATGTTGCGTCAACTCGTCGGGACAGGGGCAGATCGCCAGGTGCGGGAACCGCCGCGTGTGGGTTTCCGCAGGGGGCGTCGCGTCCACAAAAAAGCGCGCATCGACGGCGACCGTTCCTTGAGGCGTGACGATCAACGGATTCACGTCGGCCTCCTGAATCATCGGAATATCGGCGATCAGGTACGAGAAACGCAGCAGCGTCTCGATCAAACGATCCACGGCAACCCGGGGCTTGCCGCGATAGCCGTTGAGGAGGGGCCAGGACCGCAGTGACTCCAGCATGCGACTTGCTAACCGCTCGTTCAGCGGCGGCAATTCCAAGGCGCGATCGTTCAGCAGTTCGGCCATGACGCCCCCCGCACCGACCATAATAACCGGCCCGAACACCGGATCTCGTTTGGCCCCCACGATCAATCGCACGCCGTGGGCGTCGACGATCATCGGCTGGACGGTGACGCCATGAATTTCGGCCTCCGGCCGCAGCCTGCGCGCGTTGGCGACGATCGCGTCAAATGCCTCGCGCACGGCGGCTTCGTTCGGGAGATTGAGGTGCACGCCGTCGACATCGGACTTGTGAGTGATCTGCGGAGATTCAATTTTCAATACGACGGGAAAGCCGGACTCGCGGGCGAGTCGCGCCGCGTCGTCGGCGGTGGTCGCCAGGACCGTTCGGCTGACGGGGATTCCGTACAGCTCGAGCAACTCCTTCGAGTGCCGTTCCGATAACAAGGGCGCGCCGCTGCGCAGCAGTTCATTTACCCGCTCGCGCTGTGCGTCGCGCGGCAGGGTAAAGTTCAACGGGACCGATCTCGGCGTTTCCAGGAGAATTTCACGCCTTTGAGCGTATTGGACCAATCGCGAAAAGGCGCTCACGGCGCGTTCCGGCGAACCGAACGTGGGCACGGACATGGCATTCAGTGCCGCGACGCCCTCCGCAACCGAGACGCCGCCCATCCAAGCCGCCAGGAGCGGCTTCGACGACTTCATCGCCTGCGCTCCCACGGCGCGCGCGGTCTCCGTGGGATCGGTCATCGCTTGCGGCGTGAGAATCGCCAGGACGGCGTCCACTTCCGGGTCGTTCAGCGTCACTTGTACCGCGGTCGCGTAGCGTTCGGGCGAGGCGTCGCCCAAGACGTCGACGGGATTGTCATGCGACCAAAAGACCGGCAAAGCGGCATTCAAAGCCTGCAGGGAATCGCCGGATAGTTTCGCGAGTTTGCCATTTGCGGCCAACAGCGCGTCACAGGCCATGACGCCCGGCCCGCCGGCGTTCGTGACGATACCCAAGCGGGGTCCGCGCGGAAGGCGAGCACGCGACAACAACTCGGCGCACCCGAACAGATCGTCGCCATCGTAGACTCGCACGATTCCGGCGCGCTGGAAGGCCGCTTCGTAGACGTCGTCGACGCCGGCCATCGCGCCGGTATGCGAACTCGCGGCGCGGGCCGATTCCTGGAATCGCCCTGACTTATAGACGACGATCGGCTTCCGCCGGGCAAAGGCGCGAGCTGCGGACATGAATTCCCGAGCATTGGTGATCGATTCCAAGTACATGACCACGGAATCGGTATGGGGATCATCCGCGAGGAAGTCCAGCAGATCGGCGACGCCGACATCGAGCATGTTTCCCAGCGAAAGAAAGTACGAAAAGCCGATCTGCTGCGTGGCGGCCCAATCGAGAATGGCGGTGCAGAGCGCGCCGGACTGCGACAGCAACGCGACTCGGCCGACTGCCGGCATTCCGCTCGCGAAGCTGGCGCTCAACTTTGCTTGCGGCACGATCGCGCCCAGACAATTGGGACCGATCACGCGCACCTGAGGAAATCGCGCCAGCGCGGAGCGCAGGCTTGCTTCCAGTTCACGTCCGCTCGCGCCGCTTTCCGCGAAACCAGCGCTGAGGATGATGACGCCGGGGATGTGCAACTCTCCGCACTGCTCAATGAGACCGGGAACGGTGCGTGCGGGAGTGCAGACTACGACCAGGTCCGGCGTCTGCGGCAGGGCGCCGAGATCCGCGAAGCACTTGAGTCCCTGGATTTCGGCTCGCTTAGGGTTGACGGGAAAGATCGCGCCGGGGAACCGGTGCGCGATCAAATTGCGCAACACGGTGAAGCCTACTTTTCCGGCCACCTCGCTCGCGCCCAACACCGCCACGCTGCGCGGGTGAAACAGGCGGCGGAGATTGCTGACGCTCATGGTTCCATCCTTGTCGCGATTGCAGATTACCGTCGGAGCGCTCTACCAGAATTTTTCGAAGTGGATGTTTCCGGTCTGACGCGGCGCGTCGGCCTGGAAGCCTCGCGACTCCAAGACCTCGACCAGGCCGGTCGGCTCTGGATAGAGTCGATGTCCGTCCGAGTCGACGTGCGGAATGCCAATCATACTCGGATTTCCGCAGGCGAACACATGCGTGTTGCTGGGATCGATCGGTCCCCACCGTTTTTCCCAATCGCCCGCCGCAAAGAACTGCTGGACGTACTGCTTGCCGACGAAGTCGGCGCGCGTGGCATCCATATTCCGTGGCTCACGGGTGGTCAGTGCGACGTATTGATAGTTCGAGAAGCGTCGTTCCAGTTCCCGATGCACGGACTCGTACGCCAAATCCGCACACTCCCGCGCGCCGACTACAGACAGGATGCGACTCGGATGGGCCTGCGACAGCAACTTTGCGAGCATGGCATTGTGCGGCGCTTCGCCCGTGCCCGTCGAAGCGAACACGACGTCATCGCCTGGGCGCAATGGCGACAGCGTGTAGGTTCCCTTGGCGCGTGGACCGACAAACAGTCGATCGCCCGCGCGGAGTTGAAATAGCCGCGGCGTCAATCCGGCGGGATGCTCCGCGGTTCCGCTGGCGAGCACGATATAGAACTCCACGAGCTCCTCATCGCCCGCCGCAGCGAGCTTGCCATCGGCGTCGAGGATGCAGCAGGAAAACGAATAAGCTCGCTGCACCAGACGCTCGGTCTGCGCCAGGGGAGGTGGAATTGCTCCGGCCACGCACGGTTCCCAGTTGCCCAGCCCCAGCACGGTGTATTGGCCCGGAATAAAGCGGAGTCGGCCAAAGTCAGGACGGAGGCGAAAGATGCGCAGCCAGGGGCGCACTTCGCGAATCGACTCAACGGTGGCGTTGTAGTGCTTCTCACGCCAAGGAGCAAAGCGGTCTGCCTGGCTGGACGGCGCATGGGTACTCATTTTCGGACGCCTGAGGCTGTTAACCAGATTGCATTTGCACGAAGTCGCGATGCGCGAAATTCACTTTGCGGAAAGCTGTCACAGCGCCGTCGTTCCCAGCCCGCCTAGCTGACCATCGCCCCTGGCGATCTGCGGACTACGCCGCACGCGGGGGGCGCCACGCCGACGACAAGGCTGGCGGTGGAGACGATTCCGTCGTTCGCGCCTAGGACGGCGGCACGAAGCCAGCGGACCTGGTCGGTGGGTTGCCGTTCGATGTGCAATTGTCGCATGACGTATCCGACCTTGAAGACTTTTTTCTCTGGCCGATCCTGGCGGACCCCCTTGCGCTCGACCCTCATTAAGATAGCAAGCCATGGCAGTTCATCCGAGGTGCTGAAAGCCCTCGACGAAGTCGGCTACGAAGGCTGGGCCACAGCGGAAGTCGGCGGCGGCGGACGCGAGGTGTTGCAGGATGTCGCGGAGCGGATGGATCGGGTGCTGGGGTTGGGGGGAGGTGAAGGATTCTTGAAGCGCTTGGTCGATTCTTTCGGCAATCGCGATTCACTTGTTGACCGAAACTCTGCAATTGGGCAAGGCTTCCTGCAATTCAGAGAGCCTTGCGCTACTCATCCATCCGACACTGATTCTTAGCGTTTCAAGGTTGGGCAATTGCCGTAGTTCAACGATGGCATTGGCCGTAAGCGGGGACGGAAAGCTTGCATCGAAAAAAAGTGTTAGGTGTCGAAGTTGTGGAAACTTCCGTAGTGCACCTAGCCCCCGATCGGTGACGTCGATATTGATCAGTTCGAGTGTTTCGAGCTCTTGACAACCGCTAAGAGTCGCGAGCCCATCGTCTCCGACACGGGGCCGCCCGCCATAGAGCATCAACTCCTTGAGCTTCGGCATCCCCACAATCGGTTCGACGCCATCGTCCGTCAGATCAGTCAGCTCAAAACCCAGCTTGATGACTTCTGGCATTCCGGCAAACTCGGCGAGGCGTTCGTCCGTATGATCCGTGTCATAGAAATAGAGGTGATCTGTCTTGCCGGACGTTAGCCACTGCTTTCGCTCGTCTACCCATTGCCGGCGTTCCACCCTCTCCGCATGCTGGCATGTCAGAATAGCCGCGACGACGGCGAACATGGCGAGTCCAGCGGTCGCCCAGAAAAACACGACGTACCTGCGTTCGATGGCTGTGGACATGATCGTGCTCGCCGCCACTTCTCGCTGGACAGAATAGATTCGGCCGCGATGTTGCCGCATGGCGCGATTCTAATCATCGGCGAAGGCCGTGTCCAAGCACGAGCAAGACGCCGCTTGTATACAAGTTCGTGTGCGGCGCCGACGAGGTCACAGACCTCGGCTACAGAAGACGCCTCACGCCATCGCTTTACCAAGCTCGTAGATCTCGACCGCGTCGAGCACTAGATCGTTCCGCGCGAAGAGGCGTTTCACGGCGGCCTTATGAATCTTCATCTTCGTCCCGCCGACGCCGATGGCGCCGTAACAGACGCGGCCTTCGCGCTCTTTGCCTTTGTCCATCACGTCGATGCCGGCCAAACCCGCCGGGGGCACGGCGTTCAAATCCACGGCGACTTTCAGATCGCGCGCTTGCGTCAATACATGCGCGGACGCCAGCTCCACGCCCGCGGCACCGGCCGCGATGACCACTGCGACTCCGTCGAACGCCGCCGCCGTCTCCTCGGCTTTGCCCGCCGCCACCGCGGACAGCCTGGCGTTCGGTTCCTGCGCACGAATCGCCTCGCAGACTTGCTCGGCCCGCGCGAGATCGCGCGAGGCGACGCGGACCGTGGCACCCTGGCGCGCCAACAGTCGAGCCGCGCGTTGTCCGACCGGTCCGGTGGCCGCGAGCACGAGCGCCGTCACTCCGTTGAGCGCGATGTGTTTTTCCACCGCCAACACCGCCGCCACGGCGGTCGTGTTGGCTCCGCCGGAATCGATCATGGCCGAAACGCGCATCGGCCCGAAGAAGGCTTTCTTGACGGCCGCCAGCACCGCTTCGCCGCGCCGCACGTCGGACCCGCCGATGAACAGCGCCGTCCGCGCTAAATCCTCGCCGCCGCGCGTGAAGATCGCCCCATACACCCGATCACGCACGTTCTCCGGCGTGATCCCGTGATGCCGGAGCAGATGTTCCGCGCCGGCGTCAATCGCCACGACGCTGTCAAACACGCTCGGCTGATCGTCGGTATCGAGTTGAACGAGGATCGAAGGCTTCATGGCATAGCCCCAACGGGGCGACCGTTAGTAGCCAGGGGTGACAACCCCTGGTGAGGAATCAAAAACATGATGAGTAGCCCCGGCGGGGCGACCGACATAACGGACGGGTTTCGTATCGCCCCGATGGGGCTAGGTTGAATTATGGGTTCATTTCCAGGGGTTTGCACCCCTGGCTACTAACGGTCGCCCCATTTGGGCTTGGTCGGCCCTAGCTCGACACGCATCGTTCAGCGCAGCTGCCGAACACAATGTTGCTGACGCCACCCAATGCGCGACCTTCCATCGCAACCTAAACGAGCAACGCCGACCAATTTGGCCGGCGTCGCATGAAATTCAATTCTCACTCATCCTCTCCGCGCCTCAGCGTCTCCGCGGTTCAAGGAAGATGAGACTAGAACCCGCGGAACGGGTGCGCGGCCTTGTCCTTGCCTGCGAGCATTTCATCGGCCGAGGGCTTGTTGCCCATGGCGTTGATGATCGATTGCTTGGTCGCGGCGTAGTTGTAGTCGTAAATCTTCTTGTCGTTTTCCGCCTGCGGGTGGATGAACACGCCGCACACGATGACGAGATCTTCGGCGTCGCTCTTCTTGATGACGCCTTCGGACACCGCGTCGGCGACCGCCTTGGCGACCGCGGCCTGGGCCGGGCCGAACATCTGGACCGCTTGGCGCAGGCCCTTGATGGTGACCTTGGTGATCATCACCGTCGACGGCTTCACCGCCAGATTCGGTTCGAGCACGGCCAGCAAATTCGTGTGACCGGCGCTCTGCCGCGCCAACGCATTGGCGAACGCCACGCCGACGGGTCCGTCCTTGCTGCCGATCAGCAAGTCGATATGCGCGATCTCGTTACCTTCCCCGAACAAGGCTTCCCCGACGAACATCGACACGGCAGTTCTCCCCATGCAAAACGAATATTGTTGCGCGATTTTCTCCACGGACCGCGGCAGGGTGTACTAGACAACGCGTGCGCGACCGCCGTGGGGCAAGTGTTTTGACCGGCTCAGAGTAGCAAACGGGGGGCAAGTTGCAAGCACCCCCAATAGGATGACCCGAAGTAGCCCGATCGGGCCACTTGAACGAAAAGTCTCACCAGGTATGCTTGCCAACCTAACCGGAACACTCACCGCAATCGGCAAAGTCGCAAATGCGACCGAGCCATCCTCGCGGTGAGTCCCTGGCGACGCCTTGATGGAAGCGGTCGGTACCGCCTGTTTTGCGGCCGATCGAGCGTCGCCACCCATGTCCCCCTTGGAGGAATCTGCATGTTGGCATCGCTGTTTGTCGTCGCTGCGCTCTCGGCCGCCC
>JALHLM010000046.1 GCA_022844585.1 Pirellulales bacterium
GAAATCCGCCGCGGCCGTGGGCGCCGCGGTGATGGCCCCGCAGATCATTCCCAGTTCGGCCCTGGGGCGCGACGGCGCCGTCGCGCCGAGCGAGCGGATCGTCCTCGGCGGCATCGGCATTGGCAACCGCGGGACCTACGACCTGGGCTGCTTTCTGGAACAGAAAGACGTCCAGTTCGTCGCCGTCTGCGATATCAAGCAGTCGCGCCGCCACGCGGTCAAGCAAATGGCCGATCAGCAATACGGCAACCAGGATTGCTCGCAGTATCGCGACTTCCGCGAACTGCTCGCCCGCGACGACATCGACGCCGTGCTGATCGCCACGGGTCCGAACTGGCATGGCGTCGCCGCGATGCACGCCGCCCGGGCTGGCAAAGACATTTACTGCGAAAAGCCCTGCACCAAAAACATCTCGCAGAGCCTGATTCTGGCCGAAACGATGCGCCGCACCGGCCGCGTCTTTCAGGCCGGCACGCAGCGCCGCAACCTGCCGCACTTCGCCTTCGCGTGTGAACTCGCGCGCTCCGGAAAGCTCGGCAAGCTCAAGCGGGCCTACGCGCATCCGGCCGGGATGGAAGCCGTAATGAGCGGCTGGCTGCCGGGGGAGCAGGCACCGGCAAAGGACATCATCGATTGGGACATGTATCTCGGCCCCGCGGCCTGGCGGCCCTTCAACGCCAAACTGCTCGACGGTTTCAACTTCGAGAAAGGGGGCGGTCTCGTCGGCGGCGGCATCCTGGAATGGGGCTCCCATTGCGTGGATCTCTGCCAGTTGGGCGTCGGCGCGGATGACACCGTGCCGATTGAATACAATCCGCCCGAGAACGGTCAGATGGTCGCCCGCTACGCCAACGGCGTGGAATTGATCGTCCGCGAGACGGGTTGGATTCCGCTTGGCTCCTGCCCCATCCGTTTCGAAGGTGAAACCGGTTGGGTCGAAACCGGCGACAGCGGCAAAATGGTGTTGAGCTCGCCGGAACTGCTGGCCGGGCAAACCGTGGAAGAAATCGGCGGTTACCCCGCGACATTCCACGTCCGCGATTTCCTCGACTGCGTGAAGACACGCAGCCTGCCGAAGGCCCACGCCGACGCGGCCTGTTACGCCCACATCGCTTGCCACGCCGCCAATATCTCACTCGCGCTCGGGCGCCAGTTGAAATACGACCCTGTGAAGAACGAATTCATCGACGATGAACAGGCCAACCGACTGCGGTCGGAGGCCTTGCGCGAACCGTGGCGCATCTAGTCGCCGGCCGGTTTCGCAGTTCTCGCATTGATTCTGTTCCTTCAAATCGCGCACACTTCCCATACAGGATTGCTTCGATGTTACGATCCGCATTCCCCTTGCGACGCGCCGGACTGCTGCTGGCCGTCGCCTGGTCGCTTTGCCATTCCGTCTCACTCGCGGACGACGCCAGCAACGCCGCGAAAGAACGCGAGCTCCTCGCCGTGCTCCAATCCGGCGAGAAGTCCGAAAAGGCGCTCGCTTGTAAGCAACTGGCCATCTACGGCAGCGCACTCACCGTGCCGGAGTTGGCCAAGCTGCTGGAAGACGAACAACTCAACTCCTGGGCCCGCATCGCCTTGGAAGTCATTCCGGGCGCGGAAGCGGACGAGGCGTTGCGCAACGCGACCGACAAAGTCTCCGGGCGTTTGCTCGTCGGCGTACTCAACTCCATCGGTGTGCGACGTGACGCCGGCGCTGTGGAAGTGTTGATTGCTCGCCTGCCGAATGCCGACGCCGAAGTCGGGTCAGCAGCTGCCGTGGCGCTGGGCCGCATCGGCAACGACGCGGCAGCGGACGCCTTGCGGAAGGCCTTGTCCACCACGTCGGGCGATGTCCGTAGTTCCGTGGCCGAAGGCTGCATCCTCTGCGCGGAACGCATGCTCGAAGCGGGCCGCAACGACGATGCCGTCAAGCTCTACGACGAAGTCCGCGAGTCAGAAGCCCCCCGCCAGCGCATTCTGGAAGCCACGCGCGGCGCGATACTCTCGCGTGGGAACGATGGAATTCCCCTGTTGGTCGAGCAATTGCGCTCATCCGATCGAGGGCAATTGCAAATTGGTCTGAGCACTGCGCGGGAACTGCCGGGGCGCGAAGTCGCTCAGGCCTTGGGCGCGGAGCTCGCGAATGCGGCTCCGCAGCGGGCTGTGATGTTGTTGGCGGCGTTGGCGGATCGTGAAGATGCGGCGGTGACGCCGGAAGTGTTGGTCGCCGCGAAATCCGGCGCCTCGCCCGTGCGCGTCGCCGCCGTCGCTTTGATCGGCCGCGCCGGAGATGCTTCGCATCTGGCGACCTTGCTGGAAATCTGCACGGCGGACGACGGCGATCTGGCGCAGCGTGCGAGGCTGGCGATCGCGACCTTGCCCGGCGACAACGTCAATGCGGAGATTGCTTCGCGTCTCGGTACGGCCAAGGGCAAGCAACTCCTCGCGTTGCTCGAAGCGGTCGGCGAGCGGCGCATCGCGGCGACGGATTCGCTCGTCAAGCTGCTCGACGCCGATGACGCGACGGTTCGGGGCGGCGCGCTCGCCTCGCTGGGTGAAACGATTGACGCGAAAGATCTTCACGTCTTGATCGCCCAGGCGGTGGCTGGCAAGAACGGCGATGACGCCCAAGCCGCACAGCGGGCGCTCCGCACCGCAGCTTTGCGGATGGCCGATCGCGAAGCCTGCGCTAAGCAACTCACCGAGGCGTTGGCGAAAGCGCCGCCAGCCGCTCAGGTCGAGCTGCTTCGGACGCTCGGCGCGATGGGCGGTCCCACGGCGCTCGAAACCATTCGCGTCACGATGCGCGGCGGCGATGAGACCCTGCAAGACGCCGGCAGCCAGGTGCTGGGCGAATGGATGAATGTTGAGGCCGGGCCGGCCCTGCTGGAGCTCGCCAAGAACGCCGCGAGTGAAAAACACCGCGTCCGCGCGTTGCGCGGCTATCTGCGCCTGGCGCGGCAGTTCCAGATGTCGGACGATGACCGGGCCGCGATGTGCGCCGAGGCGATCGCGGCCGCCAGCCGCATCGAAGAGAAGAATCTTGCACTGGCCGTGTTGGAACGCTATCCCAGCGTTCCCGCACTGCGTGCCGCGGTGGCCGCCGGCGAGTCGCCGAAGTTGCAAGGCGAATCGCAACGCGTTGCGTTGGCGATAGTCCAGAAGCTCGATCCCGCCTCACTCGATATGGCGGACCTGCTGGAGAAGTTAGGCCTCAAGCCTGTCAAGATCGAGATCGTCAAAGCGATGTACGGCACCGGCGAATCGCAACGTGATGTCACGGACGTCCTGAAAAACCACGCCAGCGGACTGCGCCTAATCGGCCTGCCATCGGCGAACTACAACGAAAGTTTCGGAGGTGATCCCGCGCCTAACGTCGTCAAACACCTCAAAGTGAGCTACGTGATCAACGGCAAGCCGGGCGAAGCGACGTTTGACGAAAACGCGACGGTGTTGTGCCCCATGCCGGAGTGCGCCGCCGTCAACGCCGCGTCGACACCGACAATCAGACAGGCGGGCCAAACGTCGCTGGGGACGTTTGGCCCGCTTCTTCGCGCTTTGCGCGACGGTCCTGCGACCATTGGCTTCACGCCAGCATGTGAGTCATAATGGCCCCGGGCCGCGTGTCCCATAGCTGACCTCCGGGGAAAGGCAATTCATGCCCAATCAGGCCGCACTATTTCGCATCGAAACGTCGCGTGTGGGCGCGGCAGTCGTCCTGATGACGCTGATTGCGGTTGCCGCGCGAGCCGATGATTTGGCGAGCGGCGAGCGCGTGCTGTTCAATCGCGACGTGCGACCGATCCTCTCCGACAAATGCTTCGCTTGCCATGGGCCGGACAAGAACAAGCGCGAAGCGGAATTGCGACTCGATACGGAAGCCGGGTTGCTGGGCGCCGGCGGCGAGCCCGGCGTGGTGATTCCAATGCGGTCGGCGGAAAGCCGGCTCGTGGAACGCATCACCGCGGCAGATGTCGCCGAACGCATGCCGCCGGAGCAATTCGGGAAGCCATTGAGTGATGCAGAGATCGACACGCTGCGGCGTTGGATCGATCAAGGCGCATCCTGGGAGGGGCATTGGTCGTTCCGTCCCATTCAACCGCCGGCGAATTCGTCGAGTCGCGACCAAGACGACTGGGTTCGCAACGAGATTGATCGGCAAGTGCTCGTGACGATGAGCGAGCACGGACTCGTGCCTGCCGCGCCGGCCGATCCACGCACATTATTGCGGCGCGTCAGTTTGGATCTCACGGGATTGCCGCCGACGCCGGAGCGCGTCGCGCAATTCCTCCAGGACGCTTCGCCGGGCGCTTGGGAGCGCTACGTCGATGAATTGTTGGCGTCCCCGGCACATGCCGAACGCATGGCGGTCTGGTGGTTAGACTTGGTGCGTTACGCGGACAGCGTCGGCTATCACGGCGATCAGGAAGTGAGCGTTCATCCCTATCGCGAGTACGTGATTCAATCCTTCTGGCACAACAAGCCGTTCGATGTGTTCACGCGCGAGCAACTGGCCGGCGACCTGCTGCCCAATCCGACACAGGAGCAACGCATCGCTTCCGGCTACAACCGTCTGGGCATGATGAGCGCCGAAGGGGGCGTGCAGGACAAAGAGTACCTGGCGAAATACATCGCCGAACGCGTTCGCAACCTCGGCGGCGCCTGGCTCGGCGTCACGCTGGGCTGCTGCGAATGCCACGATCACAAGTACGATCCGTTCAAGACCAAGGATTTTTACAGCCTCGAAGCGTTCTTCGCCGACATCGAGGAGCGCGGCCTCTATTCGGGCGCGAACGCCGACGGCAACTGGGGACCGCGAATCAAAGCGCCGACTGCGGAGCAATCCCAGCAGCTTGCGGAACTCGCCGCACAGATTGCCGCCACCGAGCAAACGCTTGCGACCAACACGCCGGAACTCGAACGCGAGCAAGAAGCGTGGGAGCAACGGCGCATCGAGTGGACGACACTTGCGCCCGCGTCGGTTGTTTCGACCGAAGGCGCTACGTTGACCGTGCAAGCTGATGATGCCGTGCTGGCTTCGGGAGAGAATCCAGCGACCGACGTGTACACGATCTCGTTCACCGGACTATCGGGAAAGTTCACGGCCATTCGACTCGAAGCGCTGCCGGACGATTCGCTGCCGCAACGCGGACCAGGCCGTGCTGATAACGGCAACTTCGTGTTGAGTGAGTTCGAAGTGAAGGTGTCGCCGAGCGCCGCAGGTGCCGACGCTAAGTCCATCACGTTCCAACATGCCACGGCGACGTTCGAGCAATCCGCGTACTCCGAAGGGCATCCCAACGGACGCTGGGCGATCGCGGCCGCCATTGATGGCGACCAACATGGCCCGACCTGGGGCTGGGCGATCGCCGAGCAGGTCGGCCAAGCTCAATCCGCCGTATTTGCTTTCGCTGAGCCCGTCGAGTTGGTCCCGAGCGACGTTCTGACGCTCACGTTGCGCCAGTCGCTCGACAGTCCGCGGCACACGCTCGGGAAATTCCGCCTGGCGATTGCCCGCGACGAGTTGCCGCCGCGAATGTTCGACCTTCCGCCCCCTGCGATCGCGGCGATCCTGGCGACTTCGCGCGAATCGCGATCCGCCGAACAACAGACGGAATTGGCAACGCACTTTCGCTCCATCGCCCCGTCGCTTGACGCGACGCGCGGTCGCCTCGCGCAACTTACGGCGGATCGCGAAGCATTGGAGCGTGCGATTCCCACCAGCCTGGTGACCGGCACAGTCGAGCCGCGCATGATTCGCGTCTTGGCGCGCGGTAACTGGATGGATGAAAGCGGCGAGGTCGTCAAGCCAGGCTTTCCCGATTGCTTGCCGTCTTCGGCAACGGCGGAGCGGCGATTGAATCGCTTGGACCTGGCGAATTGGGTCGTGTCGCCAGAAAACCCGTTGACGGCGCGGGTGTTCGTGAACCGCGTCTGGAAGCTGCTCTTTGGCGCTGGCCTTTCGCGCCGCGTCGATGACCTGGGAGCGCAGGGGGAATGGCCCAGCCATCCGGAATTGTTGGATTGGCTGGCCGCCGATTTTCGCGACCATGGCTGGGACGTGCGCCGACTCGTGCGCCAAATCGTACTCTCCAACGCCTATCAGCAATCGTCCGTGGTCAGCAGCGCGGTGCGCGAGCTTGATCCGGTGAATCGCTGGCTGGCGCGGCAATCGGCGTTTCGCCTGGACGCGGAATTCGTGCGCGACAACGCGTTGGCGGTCAGCGGATTGTTGGTGGAACGCGTTGGCGGTCCGAGCGTGCGGCCGTATCAACCGCCAGGTTTTTGGGCGTATCTGAATTTCCCGCAGCGCGAGTGGCAGAACTCGCAGGGCGACGGACTGCATCGGCGCGGCGTGTACACGCATTGGCAACGGCAGTATTTGCATCCCTCGCTGTCGGCGTTCGACGCGCCGAGCCGCGAGGAATGCACCGCCGATCGCTCGCGATCGAACACGCCGATGCAGGCCTTGGTGTTGCTAAACGACCCCACGTACGTCGAGGCCGCCCGCGCGTTCGCCGCCAAGCTGATGCATGAAGGCGGCGCCGATACGGACGCGCGGATTCAATGGGCCTTCGAACGTGCGCTGTTGCGACCGGCGAAGCCTGAGGAGATCGCCGCGCTCCGCACGCTGTTCGAAAATCATCTCGCCCAATTGCGTGACGATCCCGCCGCGGTCGAGGCGCTGACCAGCGTCGGCGAGAGTTCCGCGCCCGCCGATCTCGATCGCGTGGAACTCGCGGCCTGGATGAGCGTCACGCGCGCCATTTTGAACTTGCACGAAACTGTGACGCGCAACTAAACGCATTGCCTGTTGAAGTTTTGGAGTAATCCCTATGCGGCTGCCCCCATCCATCGCGCGGCGTACATTTCTCCGCTCATCCGGCCTGAGCGTCGGTTCGATGGCGCTGGCTTCGATGTTGGGCGAACGCTCCGGCCGCGCCGCGACGAACGACGCGGTGTCGGCGGAGATTGACCGCGGCGTCGTGCAACCGCTGCATTTTCCTGCCCGCGCGAAGCGCGTGATCTGGCTCTACATGGCCGGCGGCATGAGCCATCTGGATACGTTCGACCATAAACAAAAGCTGGTCGATATGCATGGCCAGCCGATGCCGGAGTCGATCACGAACGGGCAACAAATCGCGCAGTTGCAGGGGTCGAAACTGGTCTGCATGGCGCCGCAGCATCCGTTCCAGCGCTGGGGCGATTCCGGGCAGGAGATCAGCACGATCTGGCCTGAGTTGGGATCGCGATGCGCCGACGATCTTTGCATCGTACGGTCGATGCATACCGAAGCGATCAATCATGATCCCGCGCACACGTTCATGAATACCGGCTCGATGATTGCCGGGCGACCGGCGATGGGTTCCTGGTTGCTCTATGGATTGGGCGCCGAGACCCGTAATTTGCCGGGCTTTGTCGTAATGGTCTCCACCGGCAACTACGGCCAGAAGCAACCGATCGCCGCGCGGCAATGGCATTCCGGCTTTCTGCCCAGCCGCTTCCAAGGCGTGGAGTTTCGCAGCGTCGGCGATCCCGTGTTATACGTCCATAGTCCGGCTGGCGTGACCGACGCGCGGCAACGCGACGTCGTCGACGCGGTGAAAGAACTGAATCAGATTCAGGCCGCGACCACCGGCGACAGCGAAGTGGCCACGCGCATTGCCCAGTACGAGATGGCGTTCCGCATGCAAACCAGCGTGCCGGAACTCGTGGACGTGAGCGACGAACCGCAATCGATTCTGGATCTCTACGGAACCCGCGGCGGCGACGGCACGTTCGGTTCGAATTGCTTGCTCGCGCGGCGGCTGGCCGAGCGCGGCGTGCGATTTATTCAGCTCTATCATCGCGACTGGGACCACCACGGCGCGGTGAAGGATCACGTCGCGGGCTCCGCGGCGGAGGTCGATCGCGGCGCGGCGGCTTTGCTGACCGATCTCAAGCAGCGCGGAATGCTGGACGACACCATCGTTGTCTTCGGTTCCGAGTTCGGCCGTACGCCGATGGCCCAGGGAGACGGTCGCGATCACCACCTGGCCGGCTTCACGATGTGGATGGTCGGCGGCGGCTTCCGCAGCGGCCTTAGCTACGGCGCTACCGACGAACTCGGCTATCACGCTGTCGAGAATCGCGTCTCCGTGCATGATCTGCACGCCACGCTGCTCCATCAACTGGGCATCGATCACATGCGCTTCACGACGAAGTTCCAAGGCCTCGACGCCAAACTGACCGGCGTCGAACCGGCGCGCGTGGTGACGGAACTACTGAGTTGATTCCGGCTCGCCGCTCATTTCGCCGCAGCGAGATCCAGGAACACAATGCTCGAAGGATTGCCGACGGGCGTGTACTGGCCGGTAAAATTCAAGGCGCCGCTCGTGCGATCTACGGCAAAGGCAGCGATGTTGTCGCCACGTTGATTGCAACAGTACAGCAGGCGCCCGGTCGGATCGAAGCTGAAACTGCGCGGATAATTTCCGCGCGTCCAGGCCTCGTCGACATACGTCAGCTCGCCAGCGGGGCCAACGGAAAAAATGCCGATGCTGTCGTGCAATCGGTTGCCCGCATAGACAAACTGTCCGTCGGCCGAGACTAGGATCTCCGAGCAAAAATTGCTGCCCGCGAAGCCTGGCGGTAGCGTCGAGATCGTCTGACGCGCGGCCAATCGCCCCGCCTCGCCGTTGTAGTCAAATAACACGATGGTCGAGCCTTCCTCCTGGATCGAGTACAGCCATCGTCCGTTCGGATGAAAATGAAAATGCCGCGGCCCGTCGCCGGCCGGTAACCCGACAGCGGGCGGAACATTGGGAGAAAGTACGCCACGTTCCTCGTCAAACTTCCAGACGAAGATTTGATCCAGGCCCAGATCAACATGCAGCACGAAACGCCCTGATGGATCGGCCTGAATCATGTGCGCGTGCGTTCGGTCGTGCCCGCTGAACGCAAAGCTGCCCGGCGGCGCGTGCGTGGCCTTCGTGGGACCGATCTTGCCGGCATCGTGTTTGATGTCCGTCGCGTCGCCGAGTCGGCCGTCTGGCAGGATGGGCAGCACCGCCACGGAACCGCCAAAGTAGTTGGCCACCAGCAGAAACCGGCGGTTAGGATGCACGCTCACATACGTGGGACCAGCGCCGCCGGATGGCACGGTATTGAGCAGTTGCAATGCGCCATTCGCGCGGTTGATTGCAAAGGCGCTGACGCTCCCCTGCTTGTCGTCGCCGATCCGGTCGGTCTCATTCGCGGAATAGAGACGCGTGCCGTCGTGGTTCAACGCCAAACAGCTCGGACTGGTGCCCATTTCCTGCACGCCGATCGGCGTTAACTGCCCTGAGGCGCGATCCGCCTGAAAAAGATGAACGCCACGGCCATTGCCTGGCGGCAGATCGACTTGCGTGGGCAGCGTATCGCGCAAGGGAGAGCTGAACGTGCCGACGTAGGCGATCAGCGGCTTGTCGGCTGCGCCGGCTTCCTCCGCCGCGGATTTCGTCAGCAATGCCAAGGCGCCTGTGAGCGCGGCGGCTTTCTGCACAAACGCGCGCCGAGAGAGATCGAATCGTTGCATAGCGTGCGCAACTCGTTGGAGTCTGTATTTCGTCGCGTACGCCACTACGGCTTCGCCAGTTCAACGCAAAACAGATGCTGGTCGCCACGCAACAGCAAACGTCCCTGATCCGCGACCGGCGACGCCACGATTTGTTCCTGCAGAGCGTTTTCGCTCAGGACCTCGAACTTGCCATCCACGCGCGCGGCGAAGACCACGCCATCCTCGCGGGCCGCGTACAACACGCCATTCGCGATAATGGGCGAAGCGTAGTAGCTGGTCCTTGCGCGCGGCAGCGATTCCGCCCAAATCGTGCTCCCGGTTTCGGGATCAAGGCAAACGATCTCGCCCTTGGGCCGCAACAGATAAATGCGCCCTGCATACTCGACGGGCGAGCAAACGAACACGCCCACGTCGTCGCGCTGCCAGGCCCGGTGCGTGGCGGTCACGTCGCCTTGGCCGTCGAGTCGGACGGCATGCAATTTCCCCTGGCCTTGGCGGTCATCGCGTCCCACGGGAACGATCACCAGATTTCCAGACAACACCGGCGACGCGATCGCGGGCCATAGCCCTGTGCCTTCGGGATTAAACCCTTCGCATGTAAACAATAACGAGCCATCGGCCGCGGAGTGGGCCGTCAAATGATCGGCGCCCCAGACCAAGAAGGCGTCTTTCCCGTGATGCTTGAAGAACACCGGCGTCGTGTAGCCGTTGTCGTTCTCGGGCGGCGTCTTAAAGTTTCGCTGCTCTTGCCAACTTAATTCGCCGGTTGACTTGTCAAACGCCGCGATCCAGGACTCCCCTTCGTGCATCCGCACGAGAATCACGTGCTCGTCGGTCACCACCGGTGACGTGCCCTGGTCCCAGAAGAGTTTTTCCGGGCCGAACGCCGCGGCGAGATCCTTTGACCAACGCATGCTCCCGTCCAACTCCAGCGCCACGAGCCGGCTGCTGCGAAAGTAGGCGAACACGCCCTGCCCGTCCGTGACCGGCGACGCGTTGCAGCTCGAGCCGAGGCGATGCCGCGCCGCGCTTTCCGATCCGCACGGAGTCAGCCACATCTGCTCGCCCTGCAGATTCAAAGCCACGATGGCGTCCTGGCCGTCGGCCGGAGTGGTCAGGTAGATCCGGTCGTTCAAGACGATCGGCGTGGAACTCCCTTTGCCCGGCATGCTGTATTTCCAGGCGATGTTTTCGATCGTCCAGGTTGTTGGAAAGCTTCCGGTCGACACGCTGCCGTTGCCGTTGGGCCCTCGCCAGTTCGGCCAATCGGCGCCGGCGCGCGAAACGCAACTCGCGGTGACGCACCCGATCAATAAGACCGCCGCGACGCGTTGAATTCGAATATTGGTCACGTTTTTCATCGAGTGTTCCTGCGAGCGAAGAATCGAGTCGGTCGCGAACGACGCCGGCGCTACCGCCACGGGTCACATTCTCACATGCCGGACGGCATTTCTCAATCTGCCCGTAGGCTTGGCGTCGCCGATAATTCAATTGTCTGGAGACTCCGACGCCAAGCGCTTCGGTAGAAATCCGTTGCGCAAAACTCACACGTCGTGCTTTTGACACCCGGCACGGCGTCTGCCACATTAGCGGCTCGTGCGATCGACCCACTGATTTCGACCTACTTGCGCGCAGGGAGCTCTACGCATGCCGTCACCGCTTTACCCTATTCTCGATGCCCGTCGCGTTTCGCGCCGCTCGTTTTTGGTGCTCAGCACTTCGCTGGCCGCGGCCTCTGTCTGGTCGTCACGGGCGATCGGCGCGGTGAAGCGGTACCCCAAGCTGGCCGATCATCCGTTTCAGATCGGGGTCGCGTCGGGGGATCCCGCGCCGGACAGCGTCGTCCTCTGGACAAGGCTCGCGCCGAAGCCGCTGGAAGGGGGCGGCATGCCACAGGAACCGGTCGAGGTCTCATGGCAAGTGGCCGATGACGAGGGTTTCACCAAGATCGCACGCGAAGGCACGACTATCGCCAGTCCCGATTGGGCGCACTCGGTGCATGTCGAAGCGGAGGGCCTTTCTCCCGACCGATGGTATTTCTATCGCTTCAAGGTCGGCAACGACGTCAGCCCCGTGGGTCGCACGCGGACCACGCCGGCGCTCGACGCCGCGCCGTCAGGCGTGAAGTTCGCCTTCGCCTCGTGCCAGCATTTCGAGAACGGTTACTACACCGCTTACGAACACATGCTGGCCGAACATCCGGATCTCGTGATTCATCTGGGCGACTACATATACGAAGGCCCCGGGCGCGAGAATCAGATTCGCAAACATGTCGGACCGGAAATCACCACCGTCGAACACTACCGCACGCGGCACGCACAGTACAAAACCGACGCCGCGCTGCAAGCCATGCATGCCGCCGCGCCGTGGCTCGTCACCTGGGACGATCACGAAGTCGACAACAACTACGCCGACGCCATCTCCGAGGAAGACGGCGTCTCGCCGGAAACGCTGCTGGAACGCCGCGCGCACGGGTATCAGGCGTACTACGAACACATGCCGTTGCGCAAAAGCTCTTTGCCGCAAGGCCCGAACATGCAACTCTATCGGCGCGTGCCGTATGGACGGCTGGCGGAGTTCTTTGTCCTGGATACGCGTCAATTTCGCAGCGATCAACCCTGCGGCGACGGCAACAAGCCGCAATGTCCCGAGGCATTGAGTGAGCAGCGCACCATGCTCGGCGAGCAGCAACGCAATTGGCTTTGCGACGGCCTCGCCAACACGCCCAGCAACTGGAAAATTCTCGCCCAGCAAGTCATGTTCGCCCGGGTCGATCGCAAGAACGGCGACGAGACCGGCTACAGCATGGACCAGTGGCCGGGCTATGAAGCCGATCGGCGGCGATTGCTGAAATACCTCCACGACCGCCAGATCGCCAATCCCGTCGTGCTCACCGGCGACATCCACACCAACTGGGCGAACGAGTTGATCGCCGATTTCGACGACCTGGGCTCAGCGCCGGTCGCCGCGGAATTCGTCGGCACGTCCATCAGCTCCGGCGGCGACGGCACGCCAAATCCGCGCGGACTGGAACGCACGCTCGCCGAGAACCCGTTCGTCAAGTTCCACAACGCCGAGCGCGGTTACGTCCTCTGCCAATTGACGCCCGACGCCTGGCGCACCGACTACCAAATGGTGGAATACGTCACCCGGCCTGGCGCGTTGCTCAATACCCGCGCGTCGTTCGTCTTGGAGAGCGGCGACTCGACGTTGAAACCGGCGTGAGCGGATTACGCTAGCGATGGGTGCCACTGGCGGCTTGTCCGCCAGTGTGGAGTTGACACTGTTAAAGCAGCCGTCTCAGGCACTGGCGGACAAGCCGCCAGTGGCACCCCAGGTAAAATCCTAGTGAGTGTGATTAGTCCTTCGGCGGCGGCGGGGGCAGGGCCACTGCGTTGGCTTCTTGAACTTCCGTCAGCAAGCGACCCAGCAGCGTGTGCGTGGATTGAAAATCCGGGGTCGAGATTAACGCTTCATAGCGAGCGTCGGCGGCGACCTTGTCGTAACGCTTGAGCACCGTTTCGACCACGTCCGCGGACGGGCCGTTCTCGGACGCCACCGGAATCGCCAGGTAGTCGCGCCATTCCGCCGGCAGGCGTCCATCAAGTTTTTTGTGCGCTGCGCGCAATTGTTCCTGCGTCTCGCGGAGCGCCACGGTGGGACCGGAGCTAAACGCAACCTCGCTCTTTTCTGTGGCCGGCGGTTTGTCCAGGGCCGCAATCAACCGCGCTACGTCGGCCGTCGCGGCGTCGCCTGCCTGTTGAAACGCCGCCGTGGCCGCGGAATCAATGGACAACACGGAACCGTCGAGGGCCACGCCCGCGAACAATCCGCGCGAACGGGAATACGAATACACTTCGGCTTTGAGTTGTTCGTCGGTCGCGGCGCTGGCCTGCCGTCCGACCGGTCCGGCGGCCACCGCGGCGTCGGCCCCGAGCGTGAACTTGCTGCCGGTGAGGAGATTCTCGACTCCCTGCCGGTTCTTGAACACCAGCACGACGTCGCTGCTCTGCACGCCAATCTGCCAGCCCAGGCTGCCGCCAGTCAGTTCGATAAACGTCGGCGCGGTCCACGCCCCGTCTTTGTCACGGACGACGACAATCCCTCGCCCATGCCGCCCGCCGACAATCACGCCCACCTTGACCACGCCCGGAATCACGGCCACGGCCTGCGCGTCGGCCATCAGGGCATCGGGGATCGACTGCACCCGCAGCGCCCGCGTGTCTTCCAATACCTGGGCCGCCGCTTGCAACGTCTGCTGGGGTGTCGGCGCGGCCAGACCGGCTTGCGCCATCCCAGCGACCAACAGCATCCCGACGAAGCAATGTCTGAACATTCGCATACCGCCCTCCTGGCACGAACGGACCGAAAACCTTGGCAAACCTAGCCACAAGATAAGCCAGGGGGTTCCGCGGCGGGAAGGGCAATCCGTTTACGGCTCGCCCGTTGCCAGGCACATTTTCCTGCATCGCTGAGGCCCGTACATGACCAGAAGCGCGAATGGGCCGGACATTCCAACATCGCCGAAAAAAAACAGCCGCCAGCACTGGGCTGGCGGCTGTGCATAAGTAACTTTGGCGAACTGACTAGCAGCCTTGACGCCGACGGCGAATATAGCCGCCGGTTGCCACGGCGCCGATCAATGTCCAGACCACGATGCTGGCTGGTTCCGGGATGACTTCAACTGGCGGCGGTTCAACCGAGAAGCTATCGCCCTGGATGAATACACCGGAGTCCAAAACGGTATCAGCCGTGTCGGAAATCGCCAGCTTAATCTTGTGCGTGCCAGGCGCCAGGTTGAACGCCTGAACCGTGAAAACGTCGGTGAAGCCGTCGTAGCCGACTTCGTTCAGGTAGGAGCCGCCATCATTCAAGTCATTGTTGTTAAAGAATTGCGGATTGGTAGCGTTGGTTCCCAGGGGATTGCCCCCGTTGACATTGTTGATGGACACGGGATCGGTGGTCCCAGGGATCAATGCGACGTTCACGCCGTCGAGGAAAAAAGCAAACACGTCGTTAAACGCCGAGTTTGTGAACTCGTTGTATTCTTCCGACGCGAACACAAAGTTAAAAAACAAATTGTTGTTCGACGTGGTGAATTCGAACTCCAGGTAAGTCGTGTCGGTCGTCCCAACGCCGAACGCGGCATTCAGATCGGCGTCGCCAACGTTGGATGCAAATCCGGTGGCTCCATCCTCAACGTTGGGCCCGTTCGCAAGATTTGCATTGCCGGAGGTCAGCAGAATCCCTTTGTCGATGCCGATGGACGACAACCCGCCCTCGAAAAAGCCAGCGGAAACGTCGCTGCCGACGAAGGTGGCGTTGCCAACCGTCGTAATTCCACTGCCGAGAATTGCGTCGCGCAGCGCATTACCATCCGTCGTCGTGCTCGTCACCGTCACGACAGCGCTTGCCGTCATCGGCAGCGCCAAAATCCCCGCCAATGCAAACATTTGAATCAACTTCACCATCGATCTACCCCTTTGTTGAAATCCATCGATTTGACGACACCCAACTCTGTCGAACTAGGCGCGGACTTCGCGAGTGCCAAATGTTGAGCAGCGGCCCAGCAACCGGACAATTTGGTCTGCAACGCACGTACCTGCCCCAGCTTCTCTAAACGCCGCAACCCATCCATTTGTGACTACACGAAGGATTAGAATTTGGGGGGTACGGCTAGTCAATACTTTTCCCGCAATTTCGGAAATAAAATGCAGGAAAAACTCGCCAGAGACGAAAGGCCAATAGAAGCTGCCCTAATGGCCACCAAGAACCTGCTATTTGTGCTTATTCGTCTTCGACACCTGTTTGGCTACGATGTCGGTTTGGGACGCATCTCAATTGGCAGCTCGTTAAGTCGCTGGTTCGAATTCAATCATCCGTCGCTTCAGGTTTCACCTCACGCACGCCAATGCCACGGCGGGGGCGGCGAGCATCAGTGTCGAGAGATTGAATTTCCTGCAAATATTTCCGACCAGAGGTTGCGGAAAGCCTTCCAACCCTATTCACTCCTCCGGCGTCCTGCTCCGCAAATACGCGAATCGCACGATGCCGTCGGCCATGGAGATGAGGATCGCGCCGGACCCGATATAAAACAGGATGTAGATCAAGTACTGTTCGGACTGATCCTCGGCCGTCGACCAGAGCCCGGGGAACAGCGAGATGCCCCAGAGGATCGCGATCAAGCCCACGCCGCGGACGACGACTCCGAAGGCATCTTCTGGCGACATTTGCGGTCCTTTTGTGTTAGATGGAGCGATTTCCATAGTTCAACCACGGTGAGCGCGGCGGCTCGGCATATCGTATCGGCGGCAGAATGCGAACGCGAGCCGACGGCTGGTTTTTAGCGCATTGCGTGGGAATGTCGCGACGTCCTCTCCCCCTCGCTGGCGCTTCGGGTTGGTGTTATTTCATCCCCTGTGTGACTCTGTGGTGAACTTGCCTCCAAGGTCTTGGAAGATCGTGTGGTTTGCCGTCCCCAATGCCGCGGTCTCGCTTGCTCCCGCCACGCCCAGGCGAAAGTTCGCCCCAATAACAACGGGTGACATGCGAAGACAATTCTGCCAAAGCGCGAAACTGCGCGTCGATTGCGCGCGGCCATGGACTTTTCGTTCGGGCGATCGTTGCCAGGCAGGATTGCGAACCGTTCCAAGGAACACCCAATGCCCCGATACAACCGCTTCTTGCTCAGCGCCGGTCTGATCCCGCTACCTTGGTTCTTGTTCTGGTCGCTCGCCGCCACGGCTGGGGCGCCCGGGTATAGTTCGGTCTCTCAGCACGCTAGCGAGTTACTCCAAATCAACGGACTTCCCAGCGCTTTCTTGAGGATCGCAGCGATCGGATCCGGAGCGGCGTTCGTGGCCTTCGCAATCGGACTTTGGCGACAATCGGGCGTTTATTTCGCGGTGGGCGCGTGTGGATGGCTCGTGTTCGGCCTGGCCATGGCGTCTAACGGCATCTGGCCGATAGGAGATCCGAAACACGGCTTGCACGCCGCGGGCGTGATCAACCTTATTGCCCCGGCCTTATCCCACCTTGAGTCGCGCGCCTTAGTGAAAAGCAGCCGGTTCTATGCTGTGACCGCGTTTGTTAGCGTCGCCGGCGTTATTTACCTGTGGCTCAACCTGGTTGGCGCCGACCCTCCCGCTTATCGCGGATTGACGCAACGGGTTTTCTCTTCCATTTGCTCCTTGTGGCCGTTCGTCACAGCACTATGGCTGCTGCGAAGCGATTCCATATTTGCCGAGGTTGACCGTGAAAAATGAAGTCCAAGTAGGTTGTCTCGCGTGGTAAAATTCGGCGAACCCATTCCGACCTTGTCCCGGAAATTTCGCCCATGCGCCGTGTCGCCGCGTTCCTCGTCGTTGCCTTGACCTGTCTCGCCACCGCCGCCCGCGCCGAGGATTGGCCCCAGTGGATGGGCCCGAACCGGGATGACCAGTGGACTGAGTCCGGCATTCTCGACGCGTTTCCGGCCGAGGGGCCGACGGTGTTGTGGCGAGCGCCGATCGCGGGCGGGTATTCGGGCCCCGCGGTCGCGGGCGGCAAGGTGTACGTCACCGACTTTGCGCTCGAGAACGGCGAGATCAAGAACGATCCGGGCGGGCGCGTCGAGTTGAAGGGGCAGGAACGCGTGCTCACTTTCGACGCCGAGACCGGCCAGCCGCTCTGGCAGTACGCTTATCCGTGCGAATACAAGATTTCCTATCCAGCCGGCCCGCGCGCCACGCCCACGGTAGCCGACGGAAAGGTCTACACGCTCGGCGCCGAAGGGCATCTGGCGTGCCTCGACGCGCAAACCGGCGAGCTCGCCTGGTCCAAGGAATTGAAGCAGGAATACAAGATCGAGTCGCCCATCTGGGGCTTCTGTGGGCATCCCCTCGTTGACGGCAAGAAACTCATCTGCCTGGTCGGCGGCGAAGGCTCGGTGGCCGTGGCGTTCGATAAGGACACCGGCCTGGAACTTTGGCGGGCCCTCTCCGCGCCCGAGCCCGGCTACTGCCCGCCGACGATTATTGAGGCCGGCGGCGTGCGGCAACTGCTGATCTGGCACGCCAAGAGCCTCAACAGCCTGAACCCTGAGACGGGCGAGGTATATTGGTCGCAGCCGTTGGAACCCGGCTACGGCATGGCGATCACGCGGCCGATGCAATCCGGCGACTATCTGTTCGCCTCCGGCATCGGCGAGGTCTGCGCGGTGTTCAAGCTCGATCGCGACAAGCCAGCCGCCGAGGAAGTTTGGCGCGGGACGAAGGAGAATTCCGTCTATTGCTCGAACAGCACGCCGCTCATCACCGACGGCGTCATCTACGGCAGCGACTGCGGTAAGGGGACTTTCCGCGCGGTCCGACTGGAGGACGGCGAGCGGCTTTGGGAGACCTTCGCCCCGACCACGGGCGGCGATCGCCGCGCCGGACATGGCACGGCCTTCGTCACGCAGAACGGAGGCCGGTACTTCCTGTTCAGCGAGACCGGCGACCTGATCATCGCCCATCTGACTGCCGAGAAGTACGAGGAAGTCAGCCGCACCCATCTGATCGACCCGACCAACGAAGCCTTCGGCCGCACGGTTGTGTGGACCCACCCAGCCTTCGCCAATCGCTGCGTCTACGTCCGAAATGACAAGGAATTGGTCTGTGTGTCGCTCGCCAAGGAGTGAATTTGTCGGGAATTGTGACCAGAATACAGGGGCAAACATTGGCTCGGACGCTAGCCCCGAAAGGGGCGACCGATAGTAGCCAGGGGTGATAACCCCTGGAAAACTACGCCAACGCTTGCTTCGAGCCCCAACGGGGCGACACGAGTTCGCCAAGAATCCGCCGTCGGCGACGAACTAACCCATATCGCCTGGTCCGTTCGCAGAGCATCCCGTTGGGAAGAGTTGATCTATGTGGTGGCGTCTTGCCGTTCTGTCGGGCCTGTTTTTCGGCGTCAGCCGGATCTGGATGAACGAAGCGCCGGTGTTTCGCGGCACG
>JALHLM010000047.1:0-10349 GCA_022844585.1 Pirellulales bacterium
AGCTCACGCCATCCGTGCGCGACTATCTAGAGACGGCCCGCACGTCGGCCACGTTGCTGGTCTCGCTGTTGAACGAGATCCTCGATTTCTCGAAGCTCGATTCCGGGCGGTTTTCGCTCGAGGCGGCTCCGTTTGACCTGCGCGTGGCCGTCCAGCAGACCGTCAAGACGCTAATTCATCATGCCGAAGCCAAGAATCTACGGCTGGAGTGCGATATCACCGAAGGCATCGACATGCGGGTCATGGGCGATTCATTGCGCTTACGACAGGTATTAAATAACCTGATTGGCAACGCGATCAAGTTTACGGCGCAGGGGTCCGTGACCGTCGTCGTGCGACCAATTAAATCCGATGAGTCGAGCGTATCGTTTCAGTTCGCGGTGCGCGATACGGGTATAGGCATCTCTGCGGAGGATCAGGGAAAGATCTTTTCCCCGTTCACGCAGGTCGACGCCTCGATGACGCGGCGCTTCGGCGGCGCAGGCCTGGGACTTACTATCGCCGCGAATCTCGTGGCGATGATGGGCGGGCAACTGCAAGTCGAGAGCGAGCCGGGTTCCGGCAGCACGTTCTCCTTTGCGATTCGATTGCCGCGCGCTGCGTCACCGCCGACGGCGCCGACCACGCCCGAGGCGACTTCGAACGGGCCGGCCAAGGCCAGTGCGGCGCTTAGTATCTTGTTGGCCGAGGACACCTACGCGAATCAGAAGCTGATCACCACGGTGCTGCGCCGCCGCGGGCATCAGGTGCAAGTCGTCAACAACGGCGCGGAAGCCGTGGAGGCGGTGCGCAACGGCCGCTATGACGTGATCCTCATGGACATTCAGATGCCAACCATGGACGGCTTCGAGGCGACGGCCGCAATCCGCGCGTTGGCCGAGCCTGCAATCGCGACCGTGCCCATCGTAGCCCTCACAGCGCATGCCATGCAAGGCGACGACGAACGGTGCCTGATGGCCGGCATGGACGCCTATCTGGCGAAGCCCATTGATATTCACATCTTAGTAAATCTCGTCGAGGAACTTCCACACCGGGCCCGCCGCACGGTCCCGCTGGAAGAAGCGTGACGCCAGGAACGACGTCCCGTCGTGGTTTTCGTGTGCATTTCTGCGCGGCGTTCTTGATTTATGCGGCGCCTTCTGGGGCGCTATCCTGTTGATTCGTCAACGCTTCATCCGGTATCCAATGCACGCGACGGAAATCGCTGGCCTGCCAGAGGCGCACGCCGCCCGTGTAGGCGTTGCGGTTGTGGCCTAAGCGAACGAAATCAGGGAGTTGCCCTCGTAGCCGCTGGGCATTGCCGCCGCCGAGCACGATGTAATCCGCGGCGAACGCGTACAAGAGCTTGGGAAGCACGCGCAGAATCGCCTTGCGCCAACGCGGCTGGCCGGTTTGGTGCAACGCCTTTTTCGAGAGCATCTCTTCTAGGCTGCGGTTCTGCGAATAGGGAATGCTGCCGAGTTCCAATGGCACGACGAAGCCGTCGACGACCAGTGTGGAACCAACGCTCGTGCCGAGGCCCAGGAACAACATCGAGCCGCGCTCGTAGCTGCCAAGTGCTTGCATGGCCGCGTCGTTCATCAGTCGAACCGGCACATCGATTTTCGAGTCGAAGTCGAAATCGAGCCAACCGTCGCCCAGGTTCCATGGTTCACGCGCGGGCCGGCCGTTCTGCACGCGCCCGGGGTAGCCAATCGCCACGGAGTCGCAGGGCGTCTCTTGCTTCCAGCGCTCGAGCGCCTGCAACAACTGCTCGGGCGTGAACTGCTTGCCTGTGGGAAGCCGCTCCATAATCTTGCCGTCCGGCGACCAGGCTTTGACGTTCGTGCCGCCGATATCAACGACCAGGGGTTTCATGGAGTTGACTTACTTGGATAAGGATTGTTTTGATCGGCGTGAACTGGCTCAAGGCGAAGCTGGCCGTCGTCACTTGAAAGAAAATGGAATGTTCTTGCGGCAACACCGCGAATCTCGACGGCCGAAGCGCTGAGGAGGCCGCGGCGGTCAATCACCCGCACCCATTGCTCCATGTCTGGAAATTCGCTCACGTCTACAGGAACGGTATCAGCAAAGACCATGCCTGCGCCGCATTCGCCCAGGACAATTCCAGCATTCTTGAGCGCCTGATTGGCGCCGATCCAACAAACCCAGTGGGGCCGCCCGCTATGGCGTCGCCGTTCGACGAGTGCGTTCGCGAGTGCTTTCAAGAACGTTCCCTGATCGAACGCGTTCAAATGCGCACAGTTGATGGCAAGCGACTGACGCGGGTAATCGAGCGCCTGTGTTACCGCGTCAATTGTCGGGGCTTGGGTCTCCGTTCCGAGCTTGACTTCGGCCTTTTCCAGAAGTGGCGACGCCGTCAACGAGATGCCGCACCACTGATAGCACTGGGCGTTCCATTGCTGGATCAACGAATCCAGCAGCGGCTGCAGCCATGGCAACTCCTGTGTTTCAAAGGAGAGGCCCGCGCCGAACGTCGGCAGGCGAACTAGTTTGCCGTCGGCGGTTGATCCCAGTTCGAGGCGTCGTCGTGGGCAATTCGTCATCCATCGCGCCAGGTCGTTATCGACAATTTGTTCGACCAGGTCGATGACTCCGTCGCCGTGGTCGCGTTCGAGAATGACGTCAGCCCGATCCTTCAGTGCTTGAACCGCGTTCGAAACGGCTGCGCCACATTCGCAGTAAGTCAACAGCACGTGATCGTTCTCGGCGTCGCCGACAGCGACGGCATTCCGAGGTGAAAGTCCGAATTCGTTGAGCGCGTGCTCAAGGCCGGTCGCTTTACTGACGGTGCCCGGCAGCACCATCACGGCGCCTTTGTTGAGCACGATCTGATAGCCGAGACCAAGATCGCGTATCACCTCCAGCACCGTCCTTCCGTGCGGTTCCCAGGTCGCGACGATCGTATGACCGACGGCAATTGGTCCGACGCCGCGTTCTTGTAGTGCTTCAACAAATCGCGGCGATGGAGCTTCCGCCAGCACCTTCTCCGCCCCTGTCGCCGGATCGTACACGACCGCCCCGTTCTCAACGACGAGTCGATCGAAGAGGTGCGCGTCGGAAAAAGTCTCCAGCAATTCCGCCAGCCGGCGCCCGGTCACCATCACCAGGCGCCGTCCCGATGAGCGCACTCTTTCGAGCGCGGCCATCGTGGGAGCATTCACTTTGCCGTGCCTGGCGAGCGTGCCGTCGTAGTCGCAGGCCAGGACATGAAATCGTTGCATTACCGTCCGAGGACCTCGCTCTGCGCTTTCGTACGATCCGATCGAATGTCGGACGCGCCGTGCATCCGCAGGATCGATTCGGCGAACGCCTGGCGATCGCCCGCGCGAACCGTGAGCACCATGCGTCCGGCGTCGAGTTCGCTCTCGTAGAACTGAGCCTCTTCATCGCTCAGGCCATAGCCGATCAACGCGCCGGTCAGGCCACCGGCCGTCGCGCCCGCGGCTGCGCTTGCCAGAACGCTCCCCAAAATTCCGCCCGCCACGATGGGGCCAATCGCCGGCAACATACCGGCGGCGATGCCGAGCGCCCAGAGGCCGCCAATGCCTGCACCGGCGACCGCGCCGGTCGCTGCGCCGGCGGCGGCATTTCCCGCGCCGGTGTCGGAGTCCGCGGCGGGACTTTGCCAATCCGCGTCTTCCTTCCGCGCGATGACGCCGATTTCGCTGTTCGTGAAACCCGCGGAGTGTAGATCGGTCACGGCGGTGTGCAGATTCTCGCGACTATAGAACACGCCGACGACCAATTCCTGGCCCAACGTCTGATTGCATACCGGTTCCATGATGTGTCTCCAGAATGAGTGTCTCCCAGGCGATTAAACCTTGAAGCAACTGCCGTGCCATGGAACGGCGTACGACTGTTGTGTGGGCGCAAGAAAAAAGGGCGTTCCCATCATGAAGACGGGAACGCCCGGTCGTTTCACGGCCCGAATGCAATGCTATCGATTCTGTGACAACTCATTGCGCAACGTGCGCAGCTTGGTTTGCAACTCGGTCACCATCCGCTCCAGTCGATCGAGGCGGTCGGCATCGCGAGAGCCGGATTGCGAATCCCAAGTCGGTGGCGCGGGCGGACGACCGTATCTATCCGAGTCATGGCCGTACTGGTAACCGTCGCCGCGATAGCCGGCGCGTTGCACCGCCGCCACCGTAGCCACGAGTGGCACCGTGCGACCGTTTCGCAGTACGTTCAACTCCGCCGTCGAGTTCGGACTCAGGCCGGAGACGCCGTCAACCAGATCGTGGTAGTTCCAGACGTCGCGGCCATTCAGGCCGACGATGATATCACCACTTCGCAACCCCGCCCTCGCGGCAGGACTGCCAGCGGCAAGTCGACTCACGCGCGCGCCATTGCCTGAGTAGCTCGGCGACAGGTAGACGCCCAACCAACCGCGCGAGGACGCGGATGAGTCCAGTGGCGTCGCGGCAGGATATTCAATCGACAGGGTTTGCTGTTGACCATCGCGCTCCACGATGACCGGCACGCGACGTCCCGCGAGTTGCGGGGCGAAGTCCTGGAATTCGTATTGCGTGGTGAATGTGCGTCCATCGATGGAAATGATCCGATCGTTCGCACGCAGCCCCGCTTGAGCCGCGAGGCCGCCGGTGGTGACCGTGCCGATCGTCAGCGGTTGTCCGGTTTCGCCCCAGACTTGAAAACCAGGGTCGAAGGCCGATCGCGGCGTACGACTGGCTTGCGGATCTCGACTATCTCTCCGATCGTCCGTACGAAACGTGCGCGCGTCGCGCTGCGTGTCCGTGTTCGGAAAGCGATCGGTCGCCGTGCCGGCCGCGGAATCCGCCGGTGTTCCATTGTCCACGGCAGGCGGCGTGACGTCGCCGGGCTGGGGAACTTCGCTCGTCTGGCCCGCCGGCGTATCCGCAAACGGCGGCGCGGCGTCGTCCGTCGTGGGATTCGGATCGTCCGCTGTCCGCGGCGTGACCGGCGTGGTATTCGGCTGTGCGGACGGCGTCGCCGCGGGGGGCGCGGACGGGGTGACGGGGCTGTCGTTCTGCGCGCCGGCGCTGGTGGCCAACGCGACCGACATCGCGAAGGCGCCGCTCAACAAAGATCGTTTCATGGACAAACTCCTGCAAACAAAGTTAGGGCGATAGTGAACCGGTGAGATGGCTCCAAGCCATTGGAAGTCAGCCAGTAGTCTTGAAGGACATCACTTGGTGCAGTCGCGACCGCTGTGGCCTACTTCGCGTCGCTGTGCGGTGAAATGCCTGCTGTGCCGTTGCATATTGCACGCTTTCAACAGGTCACTCTCATCCCGGCATCTTTGATGCCAAAGCCGGCGACTTAGGGCATGGTGACGCAAACACGCGGAAAGGCTCACCCGCGCTGACGCGATTGCGACCAATCACGCCGAATGGCACTCCTTTTGCAAATGGAGAGTTTGCAGGAGTGAAGTGCATGATGTCACAGCCAAGTGAACTCGTCGGCATGCCAAAACGGATATCGTTCCAAGTGGTGAGCGCGTTCGCCCTAGCGGCGGCGGGAATCGCCTGGGGCTGGCGATGTTATCAACGCTGGCGCGCGCGGCAAACGCGCGAGAGTGAATTGAACCGGTTGGTCGATTTGGCTTCGAACGATTCGTTTCCCGCGAGCGACCCGCCGTCGTTCGCCGGCGGGTCAACGAGATCAGCGAGCGGCCGACGCGAATGCTGAAAAGCCATCCACGGAACTTTCAAAGAGGAGACCCATCATGAGATATCTACTGGGACTGCTGGTGCTGGGATGCGCTTTAACAGCGTCTTCGACCGCCTCGGCACAAGGTGAGCCGCGGCGCGAGGATCGGATCGAAGACCGTGCCGATCGCGTGGAGGAGCGGATTGATGATCGCGCCGATCGCGTGCGAGACGACCAATGGCGCTATCGCCGCCACAACGGCAAATGGTGGTACTGGACGCCAAACCGTTCCTGGGTGGTGTGGAACGGCGGGCAATGGGTGCCGTACAGCGGCCGCGCGGCAGTGCGATACTCCACGCCGCAGTATCGCTCCAGCTACTACCGTGGCCGGTACCCTGACCGGTACTACAACTATCGCGACGGCTACGGCTACCGTGATGGTTACCGCTACCGGGATGCCTACGGCTATCCGTACCGCGATCGCACCGGCTATCGAGGGTACGGAGGCTATGGCCGCGGCGTCTATATCGGCCCCGGCGGCGCCGGTATTCGCTTCTAGCAACGGCCCCGCATCGTGAGATTAGATTCAGCCCGGCCGTTGGTTGACGCTAACCAACGGCCGGGCATTTTGGTTCTTGGAGTCGTCAGATAAAAGGCACCCGAAACATGTGTACTGCATTGCTGCTGATTGATGTCATCAACGATCTGGTATTCCCCGAAGGCGAAGCACTCCTCGCCGCCGCGCTGCCGATGGCGAAGAACATCGCGCGGTTGAAAGCGGAGGCCGCACGACGCGAAAGTCCCATCATCTACGTCAATGACAATTTCGGACATTGGCGTTCCGACTTTCGTGCCCACGTCGAACATTGTCTGCACGACGACGTGCCGGGCAAGGCAGTGGCCGAACTCGTCGCGCCGTCGCAGGACGACTACTTCGTCCTCAAGCCGATGCACTCGGGCTTCTATGGTACTGCATTGGAGCTGTTGCTAAGGCACCTCGGCGCGCGACGACTGATACTCTGCGGCATGGCAACGAACATTTGCGTATTCTTCACGGCCAGCGACGCTTATATGCGCGGCTTCGAGCTTTGGATCCCGGCGGATTGCGTCGCGGCGAATTCGGAGCGGCTTTCCTCGGACGCACTAAACGTGATGCAAACGGTGCTCAAGGCCGATGTTCGTCCTAGCAGCGAACGCGGCATCGAGAACTGGAATGACCCGACATCCGGGACAGTGAAGCATGATCGGCTTCTCAAAGAGACATAGCGATCGCTTCATGCGACATCGATGCGGCGATCGCGGCGCGGCGTCGGGACGCACGACTCCGCTTCGCCGGAAGGCTCCACAAGCGAGCCCCGAATCCGCGCGTAAGCTTGCGTGAACTCGGCGCCCAGGAACACGACCTGAGCGGAATAGTAAATCCAGACCAGCACCACGACCAACGACGCGGCCGCGCCGAATGAACTGGCGACGCCGCCGTGCGCCAGGTATAGGCCGATCCCCCAGCGTCCGGCGATAAACAGAGCGGCGGTGACCATCGCGCCAATCCAGACGTCGGTCCAACGGAGCTTGACGTCCGGTACGTATTTGAACACGACGGCGAACACGGCGCAGATCGTCAGGAACGACAGCAAGGAATGCCCGGCCTGAAGGATGCGATCAACTCCGGTAACACGGTCGACGATCCAAGTCTCGGCAACTTGCAGCGATGCCGATAAGACGGTCGAGGCCAACAACACGACGCCGGCCCCAACGACCATGATGAAGGGCAGCATTCGGGCGCGAACGATGTCGATCACACTCCGTCCCCGCTTGGGGCGTACTTCCCAAATGGCGTTTAAGGCTTGCTGAAGTTGCGAAAACAGTCCCGTTGCTCCCCAGAGGAGCATCAGCGATCCGGCGAAAGTCGCCCGCGAAGTCGCTCCATGCGAGGCCGATAGCAAGTCCTGCACCGCCTTAGCCGCTTGTTCGCCCAACAGCGAAGTCAACTGATCATCGAATTCGCTCCGCACCAGGTTAGGTTCATAGAACATGCCGGCGATCGCAATCACGACGACCAACAACGGCGCGAGGGAAAACACGGCGTAAAACGCCAACGCTGCGCCCAAACGTGACGCGTTGTCGTCGGACCAGTCGCGCAGCGTTTGCCGGATCAATGCCAGGGCGGACGCTAACCATGATCGCGCTGACTGTTGCCCCGTCATAGATTGAACTCAAGAAGGCCATTTAACTTTGCAAACGATGCTCCGCCGGGCCGAGCATCTGGCTCAGATTGTACGCGGTGTTGACCAGTCCGACGTGCGAAAAGGCCTGCGGGAAATTACCGACCTGCCGCTCGGCGACCGGATCGTACTCCTCGGCCAATAGCCCCAGGTCGTTGCGAACACTCAGCAGCCGCTCGAACATTTGTCGCGCTTCGTCCGCTCGGCCGGAGAGCGCCAGGTTGTCAGCGTACCAGAAGGAACAGGCCAGAAACGAGCCTTCCCCTGCCGGCAGTCCGTCGACATAGGTCTCCGTGGCGTAGCGGTCGACAAAGCCGTTGCGCATCAGCTTCTTTTCAATCGCGCGGAGCGTACCCTGCACGCGCGGATCAGCGGCCGGCAGGAAGCCCACGAGCGGGGCCATCAACAAACTCGCGTCCAGCGAATCGCTGTCGTAGCACTGCACGAACGAGTTGAGATCCTGGTTGAAGCCGTGCTGGCAGACTTCGAGATGAATGGTGTCGCGCAGTCGTCCCCACTTCTCCGCGGGGCCCTCGAAGCCAAACGACTCGACGGCCTTCACCGCGCGATCGAACGCCACCCAGGCCATGATCTTGGATTGCGTGAAGTGCCGCCTGGGACCACGCACCTCCCAGATGCCTTCGTCCGGCTCGCGCCATTTCGACTCGAGAAAGTCCAACAGGTGTTGCTCGAAGCGCCAGGCGTCTTCGCTCCGCTCCAGCCCTTCGCGCCGGCACTGGTGCAACATATCGCAGACTTCGCCGTAAACGTCGAGTTGAAACTGGTCGGCGGCCGCGTTGCCAATCCGCACCGGCGTCGACGCTTCATAACCGGGCAGCCAACGCAACTCCACCTCCGTCAACCGCCGTCGCCCGGTTAGGCTGTACATGATCTGCAATTTATCCGGACTGCCCGCCACGGCGCGCAATAGCCAATCGCGCCAGGCGAGCGCTTCGTCGTCAAAGCCCGCCGCGAGCAGCGAGTACAGCGTGAACGTCGCGTCGCGGAGCCAGCAATAGCGGTAGTCCCAGTTCCGCACGCCGCCGATGTGCTCGGGCAACGAGGTTGTCGGCGCAGCGACAATACCGCCGGTGGGCGCGTACGTGAGCGCCTTCAGCGTAATCAACGAGCGCAAGACAGCATCCCGCGCATGACCGCAGCCGGCGCATTTTTGTGACCACTCACGCCACCATTGCGCCGTGAACGTGAGCGACTCCTCGGCGTCGATCTCCGCCGGCAGTTTTTCGAACGACGGGTACCAGGTCAACACGAATGGCACGCGCTCGCCCGCTTTGACGGTGAAGTCGGCGACCGTTGACAAGCCTACGCCATGCACCTTGACCGGCGTGCGCAAGACGACGGAGTCGGGCCCCGCCATGGCAAAAATACCCTGCTCAATGTGCCGTACCCAGGGGACGATCGAGCCGTAGTCGAAGCGAATCGTCAGCTCGGTCCGCATCGCGACCTCGCCTTCGATGCCGACGACGATGCGTACGACGTCTGGCTCGCCACTGCGGGGTGGCATGAAGTCGATCACGCGGACCGTGCCCGTTGCGGTACGGAATTCGGATTCGATGATCAGCGTATCCTGCTGGTAGTTACGCCGTGCCGCGAAGCCGCCCCCGGCCGGCGCGAGCAGCCAGCGGCCATGTTCGGGCGTGCCAAGTATGGCAGAAAAGCAGGCCTGCGAATCAAACCGCGGCAGGCACAACCAGTCGATCGAACCATCGGCGCCGACGAGTGCGGCTGTCTGGCAGTCGCCGACCAATCCATACTGTTCCAAAGGCAATGTCATCTCGAAGTTCTTCCGTGTGGGCCCGGTTCTCAGTTCGCTTCGGTAAGGTGCAGCAATTCCACGGGAAAAGCGGTGAAGAGCCGGTCCATCGCGACTTCGCCCGTATAGCGCTCATCACTCAGGCAACTTTGCCATTCGCCAGCGGGCAGTGCTACGGTCGTGTTTTCCCATGCGCCCGCGCGGCGACGAAACCAACGCTGAGAAATGGCGGCAACTTTGCCGGCGCGCAAGAAAGCCACGACGTGGTCGGCTTGTTTTCCAGTTGCTGAAAGAGGCTGGTAGATTGCCTCCGCGCCAAAACATTCCGCATGCTGTTTGCGCAGTTGCAACGCCTGCCGCGTGAGCCACAGCTTGGGCAGGCCGTCGTACCACCGCTCTTGAATGTCGGACGCGGAAAGGTGATCCAGCTCATTCAGCAGCTTTGCTCGCCGCTCGAAATCGACGCTGCGGCGATTGTCCGGGTCGACGAGGCTGAAGTCCCAAAGCTCCTGGCCTTGATAGATGTCGGGGACGCCCGGCGCGGTGAGCTTCCAGAGCGTTTGCGACAGTGCGTTGACGTAACCGGCGTGCTTGATGGAGTCAACGAACGCCGCGATGTCATCAAGCAGGCCTTGGTCGGCGTATAGCTTTTGAACGTACTCGTCGAGACTCGCCTCGAACGCGGCGGACGGTGCGGTCCACGACGTGTGCGATTT
>JALHLM010000047.1:10359-18433 GCA_022844585.1 Pirellulales bacterium
GATTTCGCCTCGCGCGCGGCTTTGCGCACGTACGCGGTGAGGCGTTCCTGTTCGATGGGCCAGGCGCCGACGAGATTTTGAAACAGCATGTACAGCGTGTTCGCGTCAGGTAGACCGTCCTGTTGATAGGATGATCCACGCTCGAGCCAACGCCGAACGGCGGCGGACCATTCGTCGGGAATCTCGGAAAGCACTGCGAGCCGCGCGCGGACGTCATCGCTCCGCTTGGTGTCGTGCGTCGTCGTAGCCAACAGAGTTTGGGGGCGATGGGCTTGATTCTCGGCGCAAATCGTGTGGAAGTCGGAAACCGACAGGCCAAACCGTCCCGGATCGCCGCCGACCTCATTAAGCGCGACCAGACGGTTGTAGCAGTAGAAGCCGGTATCCTCGGCGCCTTTGGCCATCGCCGGACCGGTGAGTTGCTGGAAGCGCATCACGAATTCGGATTCGTCCGGGCCGCGCCGCTTCAATTGCAGCATGTCCCGCAGCAGATCGACCAACTCTTTGTCCAAGTCGGGACGACTCTGTTTTACGGCCTCGATCGCCGTCGCGATGCGTCGTTCGTCGTCTTCCCCGACGTGTTGATCTTCCGCCCGCGCGTAGGTGCGATATACACTCAGTTGCGCAATCGCCTCCGTCAGCAGTTCCGTGGCCTCGCGGCGCGTGTAGTCGCGATACTTTCTGCTCGCTTTGCAGATGGCCATGAACAGCACGACTAACCGCCTTACGTCGCTGCTGAACAGGTCTTGCAGCACGAGGCGCTTTTTCTCCAGCAACACTTGTGGCCAGGCCTCCGTGAGCCCGGTCACTTCGCTGTATAGTCGCGTCAAAGGCTCCTCACCTTGCGGATCAATCAGCAGGCCCAGCGCCGCGTTCATGAATTCATAGCCGGTCGTGCCTTGGACGGGCCAATTGCCCGGCAGGCGTTCATCGGCGGCCAGAATCTTTTCCACGACGATCCACGCGCGCGGCGTGCGTTCGCGCAGGCGCACGAGATAGCCGTAGGGATCGCGGAGCCCGTCGATGTGATCGAGCCGGAGCCCATCGATGACGCCTTTTTTCAGCCATTGGGAGACGAGAGCATGGACGTCGCTGAACACTTGTTCGTCTTCAATTCGCAAACTTGCCAAGCCGGTCACGTCGAAAAAGCGGCGATAGTCGATCTCCTCACCCGCCGAGCGCCAATATGCCAGACTGTAGTTCTGCCGCCGTAGTAAGGCGTCGAGCATTTCCGCGTCATAGCTGATCTTCGCCATCGCGGCGTCGATCGCCGGCGCGACCTCCGCATCGTCCACGATTGCTGTCCGCAGCATGCCTTTCAACACCGACGCGTCGCGCAACCGGCGAAGAATCAACGCTTGATCCGAGGTGCTGGCGTCCGGCAGATTGGCGAATGCGTCGGCGAGAAAGGCGATGCGATCGGACGGATACTGCTCGGCCGCGCGCCGCAGGATGTCGTCCCAGGTGCGCGGCGACAGCGGAAATGTGTCGTGGTGATAACGAATGACGAACTCGTCCTCGACCAACTCGACGCGCAGGCGGCCGCCGTCGACGACGCGGCCGTAGTGATCTTCCAGGATTGGCAACAAAATGCGATTGCGGTTCGACTCCTCGCCGCCGGTCCAGTCGACGTCAAAGTAGTTCGCGTAGAGACTGGCCGGTCCGTTCTGAAGCACGTCGCGCCACCAACGGTTGGCGCTGTCGCCGACCGCCATATGGTTGGGCACGAAGTCCAGCAGTTGACCTAAGCCGGACTCTCCCAACGCCAAACAGAACCGTTCATGAGCTTCCGCGCCGCCGAGTTCTTGGTTCACCCCCGTGGGATCCACGACGTCGTACCCGTGCGTGCTCCCGCGCGCCGCCTGCAAATATGGTGAACAATAGGCGTGACTGATTCCCAGTCGCGATAGGTACGGCGCAATGGCCGCCGCCGCATCGAACGGAAACGCCGCGTTCAACTGCAGCCGATACGTCGCGCGGGTTCCGATCGGACCGACATGTTCGAGCGTCATGCATGCACTCCAAGGACCAATGTTGCCCGAACTGTGCGCGCAGCACTCTCGCTCAACTTGGTGGCGATTTCGCTTCTAGCCGCGAGCCAGCGGCAACGGATCGGCGCCGTGACGGCGCATCACGCGTTCCGCCAAGCCAAGCCAAGTCAGAGGATCGTCCGCCTGCAATTCCACCGCGACCAAGGTCTTGTCCGGCAGGGCGGCCTGGTCGTGGAAATTCGCGGGCTCGCTTTCCGTCCCGCGCGTCATCATGGCTCCGACAAAGCCGCCAATCAGGGCCGCGGCCAGTGGAATAAGAGCGCCCATCAGCATGCGAGGCTGGTCGTCGCTGTTCATGGCCCCCAGCGCCATCGCCATCACGCCGCCCAGCGCCAGGCCGGTGATTGATCCGATGACGATCCACCTGGCCGCTAAACGACCAGCGGGCGGCTGCGTGTGGACGCTACTGAAGCGACGCCTAATTTCCGCAGTGTCACTGACTACGGTGACGCGATCCCGCGGCAGTCCAGCGGCAAGCAAATCCTGGACGATCTGCTCGGCGTCGCTCACCTTGTCCAGCAGAACGGCGCGCGTGGGCGTCTCCGTGGCCGATGCCTGAATCGTCGTTGCAGTTGCCATGGTTGCACCGTACTGGGTTGCGTTGAACCGCGTTCACGATGCTCAATAAGCAAGCATCATGCCAAAACGTTCGAGCAGTTCGAGTGAAAAAAGTTGATTCCTTGCCCAGTAGTTGGCTGCGATGCGCTCGCGGCTGCGATTCAGTCGGTTGGCGCAATGGGCGGTGTGGATATGCTCAGGCTACTTGGCGACCTGGAATCTGAATTGCTTCCTCGCTGCTCAGAATGCGATTCCACACTGAACTTCGCTGATTGAGTTCTCCTGTATGAGTAACGGTTCGACGCCACGCAGATATCCGATTGGCGCTGAGTATCACGACGGGCGCGTGCATTTTCGCGTGTGGGCGCCGAAATGGACGTCGGCGGAGGTGGTAATTCTCGATCCCGCGAATGCCATGCATGAACTCGCCGTCGTGCGCATGACACCGGAGGAGCATGGTTTCTACGTCGGCGATTGCGACGGCCAACCAGGTTTGATCTATGCCTTTCGGCCGCACGCGCAATCGCGTTGGTTTCCCGACCCGGCGTCTCACTTTCAGCTGCAGGGGCCGGAGGGTCCGTCGCAAGTCGTCGATCCGCATCAATTCGCCTGGACGGACGCCGATTGGCGCGGACTCGAACCGCGCAGCCAGGTGATCTATGAATTGCATGTCGGCACGTTCACGAAAGCAGGCACGTGGCGCGCCGCGGCCGAGGAGTTGGCGGAACTTGCGCGGATCGACATTACGGCGCTGGAGATCATGCCGATTGCCGATTTCGCCGGCGACTTCGGTTGGGGCTACGACGGCGTGAATCTGTTCGCGCCGTGCCGGCTGTACGGAACGCCGGACGATTTCCGCGCGTTCGTGAATCATGCGCACTCTCTGGGCATCGGCGTGATTCTTGATGTCGTTTACAACCACTTCGGGCCGGTGGGCAACTATCTGGCGCAATACTCCGATCACTATTTCACCGATCGCCATGTCACGGAGTGGGGCGCCGCGATCAATTTCGACGACGCCGATTCCGCCATCGTCCGCGACTATTTCCTGACGAACGTGCGCTACTGGATCGAGGAGTTCCACCTCGACGGCTATCGCTTCGACGCCACGCAGGCGATCGTGGATTGCTCACCGCGTCACATCCTGGCGGAGATGTCGGAAGTCGCGCGCGCCGCAGCCAAAGGACGGCGGCTGCATCTTTCGGTGGAGAACCAACCTCAGGACGTCACCAACTTGCGAGCAACGAAGAACGGCGGTTTCGGCATGGACGCGATCTGGAACGACGATTTTCATCACGCCGCCAGGGTCTGCGCCACGGGGCGTAACGAAGGGTACTATCGCGATTTCGCCGGACATGCGCAGGAGCTCGTCACCGCGGCGCGGCATGGGTTCCTGTATCAGGGGCAAGCCCGCGTCAACGGGCACGAACGCGGCTCCGGCACGCGCGGCTTCGATGCTTGGTCGTTCGTCTCGTTCCTGCAAAACCACGACCAGGTTGCGAATTCCGCCTACGGACTGCGCTTGCATCAACTGGCGAGCCCTGCCAGATTTCGCGCCCTGACGGCGCTCTGGTTGTTCATGCCGCAGACGCCGCTGTTTCTGCAAGGTCAGGAGTTCTGTGCGTCGAGTCCGTTCCTTTACTTCGCCGACTTGCAGGAAGAGCTCGGCCGCATTGTCTGGGAAGGGCGCAAGTCGTTCCTGAGCCAATTCCCGAGTCTTGCCACGCGCGATATGCAAGCGACGCTGCCGGACCCCTGCGCGCGGCGCACGTTCGAGCAATGCAAGTTGGATTTGTCGGAACGGCAGTCGCACGCCCAGGAATATCGCCTGCACGTCGATCTATTGCAGCTGCGCAGATCGGACCCGGTGATTCAGCGGCAGGACGCGACTGTGCTCGACGGCGTCGCTTTCTCGACCGACGCGTTGGCGCTGCGCTACTTCACCGAGGAAGGTTACGATCGCCTGATTCTGACCAACTACGGCCGCGACTTGACGCTGTCGCCGCCATCTCAGCCAATTCTGGCCGCGCCCACGAAACGCCATTGGGAATTACTCTGGAGCAGCGAACACACTAAATATGGTGGCCAGGGGACCTCGCCGTGGAAAACGGATGCTGGCTGGCGCTTGGCGGCGGATACGACATTGCTGTTCGCGGCGGTGGATTGAGAATACGAGCGTGTTGCCGCTAAGCCCAGGGAAGGCCACCGAAGTCGTTGGTGACAAGGAAGACTTCTAGGGCCTTCCCTGGGCTTTTTTCCAAGTTCAAGGTCGCCAGCAAAACAGCCGCATCGCGATGCCGCCGACGAATACCGCGAGAAGCGTCAACGAACTTGGTTCTGGCACGGGCGTGAGGAGAAACCCTTCGTCCGTCCCCCGCGGCGAGCGACCAAAGCCGATGATTTCGCCGCGATTGTTGATTCCGTCGGCATGGTATAGAAGCCATCCGGAATTCGGGTCAATGAGATTGTTCAGGTCAAGTAATTGGCCGTCGTCCCAGAGAGTCGCGCGACGGCCAAGCGATCCTAACGGCTCGCCAACACTATATCCTACGATTTGGCGGTCATCATTGATGTCGTAAGCTAGGCTGTAATCTTGAACACCAGGTAACTCGCCTAAGTCGACGATATCACCGTTCGCCCAAAGTGTCGCGCGGTGTATTGACCCACTAACCGCCGTTTGGGATTCACCCACAACATCGCCGAGATTGTTGATTGCGTTTGCCTCGCTCCTCGTAAAATTGGCTGGGCGCCCTAAATCTCGAATTGAACCACCGACCCAAGCAACGGCACTGAATCCTCCACCACCCGCTTCGCTTAACCCGACGACGACTCCTAAATCATTGATGGCTCGTCCTAAAGTGAAACCTCCGGGCTGCAAATCGGGAAGCGAGCGGAGACCTGTTTGACTACTCCAGACATATGCTTCACCAATGGCGCTTGAGATAACGACGTCGCCCGACGAATTGATCCCCTCCCCATCATAGTGACCCGAGCCGGTGAGGTCCTTCAGCACTCCATCGTCCCAAAGAAAAGCATGTCGCCCAGCTAGACTTCTAGTCTCGCCGGTAATCTGCCCAGAATCATTCAGATCGCGCGCAATGGTTCCAGATTTGCCACCTTGAAAGTCTGGCAATTGTGCCGTGTTCACGCCGTCCCAAAAAAACGAATACACGATTCCGCCTTGTTCCGAAACGGCACTTCCCGTGAGTTGACCAGAATTGTTGATTGCAGTCGCGATCACTCGATTTGAGCGTTCGCCAATGACGTCGCGAATCGCATCAACTCGATACCGACTACCGGCGACCGGACTGGCCATCAAGCACAATACTGCGACGCAAAGTGTCTGGACTGAGGTTCTCATGGCGGTTTCTGCTGGTTGAGGCGAGGACTCCATATCAAAGCTTTGTGACGCCTGATTGTAACGCGCCATCGCAGGGCAAGCACTGCTCGGTGGCATTAAGAACTGGAAGTGATGGGCGGTTTGTCACCTGCTACCTTGGTGCGGCACACAGTTGTAAAATGACGGCTACCCAGGACTTCCCTCGCACCGGATGCTCGCCCGCCATGCCGCGCCCTTTTGTTCATTTGCATTGCCATAGCCATTACAGCCTGCTGGATGGCGCCGCGCCGATCGAGAAGCTGGTCAATAAAGCCAAGTCGTCCGGGATGACGGCCTTGGCGCTGACCGATCACGGCAATCTCTACGGGGCGCTCGATTTCTACAAAAAGGCCAAGGCCGCCGGGATCAATCCCATCATTGGCTACGAGGCCTACATCGCCCCGGGCAGCCGGATGCAAAAGGATTTGTCGGACTCCGGCGAGGCGAGCTACCACCTCACGCTGCTGGCGCAGAACATCACCGGGTTTCGCAACCTGGTGAAGATGGCCAGCTCCGCGTTTCTGGAGGGCTTTTATCGGAAACCGCGCATCGACAAGGAACTGCTGAGCGCGCATAGCGATGGAATCATCTGCCTCTCCGGCTGCGTCTCCAGCGAATTCAGCCGGCTGATGCTGCGCGGCGGCGAATACGAGGCGAACCTCAAGCAGTCGATGGACGTGGCCGCGTGGTTCCACAAGCTGTTCGGCGATCGCTACTTCATCGAGATTCAAAACAATGGTCTCGAAATTCAGCGACTGGCGATGGAAGGCGCGGTCGAAGTCGCCACGCGCATGGGCTTGCCGCTGGTGACGACGAGCGACGCCCACTATGTGAATCGCGAAGACGCCGAAGCCCAGGACGTGCTGCTCTGCATCAACACCGGAAAATTCCGCACCGACACGAACCGGATGCGGATGGAAGGGAGCGAGTTCTTCCTCCGTGCGCCGGAGGAGATGTACGCGGCATTTCCGGATCACGCCGACGCGGTGGCGCGGAGCCAGGAGATCGCCGACTCGGTCGATATCCAGATTGAACTTGGCAAGCGGCATTTTCCCACGTTCAAGTTGCCGGACGAGACGACCTCGCCGGACTACCTGCGGCAACTTTGCGTCGACGGCCTGAAGCGTCGCTATGCCGGCGACGAAGAGCGCCTGCCCGGCGGCGAGTTGTCCGCGGAAGTCGTCGCGCGCTTGGAGCGCGAGTTGAACGTCATCAACACGCTCGGCTTCGCCAACTATTTTCTCATCGTCTGGGATTTTGTTCGCTTCGCCTTGGAACGCAACATCCCGGCCACGGCGCGCGGTTCGGGCGTCGGTTCGCTCGTGGCGTTTGCGCTGGAACTCAGCCACGTCTGTCCGCTGAAATACGATCTGCTTTTCGAGCGGTTCCTCGACATCAGTCGCCGGGAAGCGCCCGATATCGACATCGATTTCTGCAAGGATCGTCGCGGCGAGGTGATCGAATACGTCAAGCAGAAATACGGCAGCGAGAACGTCGCCCAGATCGGCACGTTCGGCACATTGGCCGCGCGGGCCGCGATCCGCGACGTCGGCCGCGCCATGGGCCTGCCGATTCCGCGCGTCGACCAGGTCGTCTCGATGGTGCCGGAGGAACTCGGCATCGAGTTAGAGGAGGCGCTCGAAAAGTCCGAGGATTTGAAAAAGGCCTACGACAACGACGGCGAGGTCCGCGAGCTCTTGGACCTGGCGATGAAGATCGAGGGACTCGCACGGAATGTCGGCACGCATGCCGCGGCGGTGGTGATCGCCGATCGGCCGCTCAACGAATACGTACCGTTGCAACGCGTGAAGAACAAAGAGGAAGTCATCACCCAATGGGCGATGGGGGACGTCGAGGCGGCCGGCCTGTTGAAGATGGACTTCCTCGGCCTGCGGAACTTGACGATTCTCTCCAAGGCGGTCGATCTCATCGAGCAAACGACCGGCGAGCGCGTGAATCCGTACCAGTTCCCGCTCGATGATCAGCCGACGTTTGCGCTGCTGTGCCGCGGAGAAACGAAAGGTATCTTCCAGCTTGAAAGCGGCGGCATTCGCGATCTCTTGCAGCGGATGAAGCCGGACCATTT
>JALHLM010000048.1 GCA_022844585.1 Pirellulales bacterium
TTCTGGCTTAGAGCCAGAAGCGTGAGCGCCTGGAGCGCGTCGACAAAAAGCGTCTACTCCAGCGCGCTCCGGTCGCTGACGCTTCCGGCTCTAACGCGTAGAATGCATCGACGCCTACTTCGTCGAGGATTTCCATGTCGCACGCATACATCATCGCCGCCGCGCGCACGCCGATCGGCAAGTTGTGCGGGTCGCTGTCTTCACTCTCTGCGCCGCAGCTCACCTCATTCGCGCTCCGTGCCAGTTTGGAACGCGCTGGCGTCTCGCCAAACGTCGTCGATGAAGTAATCCTCGGCCAGGTGCTGACGGCCGGCGCAGGTCAAGCGCCGGCACGGCAGGCGGCGCTCGGCGCTGGCCTGCCGCCCACCGTTGCCGCGCTCACCGTGAACAAGGTCTGCGGCTCCGGACTCAAGGCCGTGATGCTGGCGGACCAGGCGATTCGCGCCGGCGACGCCCGCTGCATTCTTGCCGGCGGGATGGAAAGCATGTCCCGCGCGCCGCACTTGTCGATGAATCTTCGCCAGGGCAGGCGCTATGGCGACGAAACGCTGGTCGACTCCATGATCCACGACGGGTTGCGCTGCGCCATCGAAAACTGGCCGATGGGCGACGCCGCGGACCACATCGCCAAGGAATACGGCGTCTCTCGTGCAGCGCAAGACGCCTTCGCACTCGAAAGCCATCGTCGCGCGATCGCGGCACAGGATGCACTGCTGTTCAATGCCGAGATCGCACCGGTAACGCTCAAATCAAAATCGGGCGACATACTCGTCACCGAGGACGAAGGTCCGCGGCGCGATGCGAGCTTGGCAAGCCTGGCGAAACTCAAACCCGCGTTTGATCCGTCCGGAACCGTCACCGCCGGGAACGCCTCGCAAATCAGCGACGGCGCCGCGACGTTGCTGGTCACCTCCGAGGATGTCGCGCGCGGCGTGAACTCGCCGATCAAAGCGCGCGTTCTCGCGACCGCCACACATGGCGTGGCGCCCAAGGAACTATTCATCGCGCCGGTCGGAGCGATCGAGAAAGTGCTGCGGAAAGCAGGCGTTACCATCGCCGACATCGACCTGATCGAACTGAACGAAGCCTTCGCCGCGCAGTACCTGGCGTGCCTGAACGCGTTGCAATTGCCGCCAGAGAAGACGAACGTCCACGGCGGAGCAATCGCCCTGGGTCATCCGATCGGCGCGAGCGGCGCTCGCGTGCTGGTCACGCTCTTGCACGCCCTCGCGGCGAATAACAAAACGCTGGGCCTCGCAGCCATTTGCCTCGGCGGCGGCGAAGCAGTGGCGATGATTGTCGAGCGCGTGTGATGACAACGCCGGTGATTCCCGCGCTACGGGCTAGTGCCGGCGCCGAACCTCGCGCGTTCCGCCTCCGGCACATCGCCTTGAAGCGACCCGGTCGCCGTGTTCCCCCAGAACCTCTCCCAGGTCGCCACGTCGGCGGGCGCTCCGTCGATTCCCGCCAGGCGGAGGGCCAACGATTCGTGCGAGACGAACTTGCTTTGCGCCGCATACAGATTTTCCTTCTCCCGCCAGCTGATAAACCGCGGCAGCCGATTGCGCAACTCTTGACCGCCCGGTCGCTCCAAGCCGCGCGGGCCGCGCTGGGTCCAATCCATGACAAGGAGATGTTTGACGTCGAAGCGGTTTCGTTCGACCGCGACGGCGAGACGATATTTCGGCCCGCCAGCCCCGCGCAGCCGGAGCATGCGATCGCCGCTGAACGTGTTCGACGTGAGTGTCACATCGCAAACGTTCGCCGCGAACTGCGACGCGTCGGTGGCCACGCTCAGGCAACTGTCCGCGGTCAACTCACTCTCGCTGATTTCCAATTTCGCCGCGGCCTTCGGTCGCCAGGCAAGTGCGACTCCTTGCGGCGCGGTCAATCGCGAATGTGACACATCACAACGGGAACCCGTCCAGCGAAGGCACGTATTGCGCTGCGCGACGGTGACAATGCAATGAGTCAATTCCAGCTCTCCGGTGACATGCAGCGCCGATGGAACCGCTGTGTCGAACCCGGCCGTCGGCGCGTTGCGGGCCGGCGTCATCCAGCGGATTTCGAGACCTACCAGCGACAACTTTCCCGCAGCGCCAATTGCCGGCTTGGCGTCCTTAGGATCAAGCGGCGTGAACACGAGCACCGGACGCGAACCATTCGCGGCGCGGATCGTCAGCGACTTATCGCCGAGCGCAATCGGCAAACAAGCAAACGGACCGTCGCCGTGAATTTCGATCACCTCGCCGGTCGCCGCCGCGTCGACCGCTTCCGTGAGCGAAATAAATCGCCGCTGGCCATCGCCCACACGGAACGCGCCGGGCGAGGCGTCGTCAGTCGTTTGCGCCGCGATCGGCGCTGGCGTCGCGCTGATCTCAGGGGAAGCCGGCCAATTGTACCAGCCAGCAACAGCGGTCAACGCCATCGCGACGGCGCCGGCAGCCACCGCAGGCCGTGAACGCCAGGCAAATGACCTCGGCCGCTGCGCCGGAGCTGTTTGCGATTCCAGCAATCGCAGCACCTCGGCGGCCGAGTCCGGCCGACGTACCGGATCCTTCTCGAGCAACGATGTTACCAATCGCGCGAACCAAGTTGGAACCGACCGTTCAACTTGATCCAACGGCCGAGGCGAATCACGGCAAACGCGCATGATGCTGGCGACGGCTGACTCCGCCTGAAACGGCGACGCGCCCGTGCAGGCCGCGTACAGTAAACCGCCCAGGCTGAACAAGTCGCTCCGCGCGTCGAGCGGTTTTCCTTCCGCCTGTTCGGGCGACATGTACTCGGGCGTGCCGGCCATCGCTCCGGTGGCCGTCATGCTGGGACGATCCTGGAACTTCACGAGCCCGAAGTCGGTCAACTTGTAACGATCCGCGGCGGCGTCATACAGCACGTTGCGCGGCTTGACGTCGCGGTGAATTACGCCCATCGCATGCGCTGCCGCGAGCGCCGACGTGACCTCTGTCGCCAGCTTCATCAATCGCGGGAACGGCAATCGCCCCTCGCGTTCGATTTGTTCCGCGAGCGAGCCCCCTTCCACCAACTCCATCACCAGAAATGGCACGTCGCGTTCGACGCCCAGGTCGTAGACGCCGACGACGTAGTCGCTGCGAATCGACGCGATCGCTTCCGCTTCGCGCAGAAACCGCTCGGCCATTCCGGAGTCGTGGTCATCGGCCACGCGTAGCGTCTTGATCGCCACTGCTCGTTTCAACCTTGGATCACGTCCGCGGAACACGGCGCCCATGCCGCCGGCGCCAATGATGCCCAACACCTCGTAGCGTTCCAAACGCGGTTGCCGCACCGTGGCGCTTGGTCCCGGCGTCATGCCGGCGTTCGGTTCGATCAATCGCCGGATCGCCTGATCGAGAAACGGCGACGCGGAGGAGGAATCGAAAGCGTCGCGTGCGCGTTTCCCTGCATGCACTGACGAAGCGCCGGCCAGTTCTTCCAGCCTCGCCTGGCAGCGCACACATTCGCCGACGTGACGCTCCAACGCGCCGTCGGCGCGCTGTAATTCGGAGCTTCGCAGCAGCTCGCCGAGGGACGCATCGTCCGGACATCGCGATTCGTCCATCGGCAATCGCCCCGCTAGGGTTCCACGTCGGCCAGCAACTCCTTGATCCTAGCCAGCACGCGGCACTTGGCAACATGCACCGCGCCGGGCGTCATGCCGAGTTGCTCGCCGACGACTTTGGCGGATTCATGTTGCACCGACGTGCGCCAGAAGGCCTCCCACGTCTGGTCCCGAAAATCGACCTTCGCCTTTTCGGCCGCCCAATGAAATAATTGCCAGGCGTGCAGTTCGTTCCAGGCTTCTTCCTCCTGCGCGTCGGGCAATTCGTGCAATGCCTGAAGCGCTTGCGTGTCCCCGGCGCCGATTGCTTGCCGCTTCCGCTTATCGGACCAATCGCGCAACTTGTTGCGCGTGATTTGATAGAGCCAACCGCGAAACGCCCCACGCGCCGGATCGTAATCGAAGCGGCCGATGTACGTGGACACCGACTGCATCACGTCCTGAGCGATATCGGCGGCGTCGGCATCCTGCACGCCGCGCTTGCGCAAATAAGCATGGACCAGCGGCGCGTAAACGGTGACGAACTCATTCCACGCCGTGACGTCGCGCGCGTCACGGACTCGGATCAACAGACTTGGATGCGTCGTCGACATCGGCTTTCCACGCTCAGGGTTTCGTCGCCCCATCGGCCAAGCGCGAAGTTCCCCGCAATGTTACTGCCACGAAGGTCCAGACAACCCAGAGTTGCCCGCGAAACACGCTAAACACACGAAAAAGAAGGCCATGCAAGCGGACAACTCAATCGCTTCAATTCATTTTTTCGCGCATTTCGAGTGTTTCGCGGGCCAATCGGAATACGACGGCTACCCCGACGCATTATCTATGGGATTCGAGGTCCACGCCAGCGGCGAGATGCGTCTCATAACATCGAAACCCCTTCCGTCGCCGTCAGTTCCGCGTAGAGTTGCGACAATCGGCCCGTCATTGGGCCGGCCTTGCCTGCGCCGATCGCTCGACCATCGACTTTTATCACCGGCGTCGTCCCGCCCATCGTGCCGGTGCAGAACATTTCGTCGGCGCGGTAGATCTCGGTGAGCGACAGATCGCGCTCTGCCGCCGGGATGCCGTGCTGCTGACAAATTTGCAGGACCGTCGCCCGGGTAATGCCTTCCGGACAGGCCACTAGCCGACTGGTCACTACTTCGCCGCGTTCCACGATGAAGACGTGTGTCGCGTTCGTCTCGGCCACGAACCCGCGCGTGTCGAGCATCAGGGCATCATCCGCGCCGGCCACGTTGGCTTCGATCTTGGCCAGGATTGATTGAATCAGATTACAGTGATGAATCTTCGGATCGAGGCAATCCGGCGGAAACCGTCGCACGCTGCTGGTGACGAGCGTGATCCCCGCCGCATCGTACACCGGCGGCTTGTGTTCGGCGAGCACGATCAACGTCGGCCCGGCTTGATTGAGCCGCGGGTCCATGCCGGAAGTGATCTTCACGCCGCGCGTCAACGTGAGACGGATGTGGACGTTGTCGGTCATCGAGTTCGCGGCCAACGTGCGGCGAATTTGTTCGATGATCTCGTCATGCGAGGGAATGGACGCAAAGGCCAGCGCCAACGCGGAGCTGCGCAAGCGATCGAGATGTTCGCGCAGCTTGAAAATCCGCCCGCCATAAAGGCGCAGTCCTTCCCACACGGCGTCCCCGCCCTGCACCGCGGAATCAAACGGACTCACCCCGGCCTCGTCCCGATGCACGAGCCGGCCATTGATGTTGACGATGAGGTCGCGGTTTTTTTCGTTGAACTGCTGCAGCATAAGTTTGTGGCCGTTCACTCCGGGCGCTAACGCTTCCGGCTCCAAACGAATTCTCCTCTACTCGTTTACTCCTTTACTCCTTTACTCCTCACCTCAAATAATCGCCAACGGATTTCGCCGTTCCTCCAGCGTGCCGCGCGTGACGCCGACGCGATTGGCGGCGCGGAGTTGGCTCCAGACGTCGCGGCCCGTGGCGCGGCCTTCCAATAGCGCCTGGTAGAGTTGCAGCAACTGCCGCCATTCCTCGAGCGGCTGGTCGGTGAGCAGTTCGAGGCGGAAATGGCGCACGCCGCGGGAGCGCAATTCCGGCACGACTTCTGCGGCGCTTTGGGGCGTGGCGTTGAACAGCGTGTTGCGGCAGCCCACGTCGGCCGTGAGCGGGTGTTCCATCCCGACACGGTCGCGCAGTTCCACTTTGTGCGTGTCACAGGGCCGGCCGCAGTTGTGCTTGTTCGTGCCTGGCGAAAGCACGGAGCAAAACACGCAGTGCTCCATGTGGAACATCGGCATGTGCTGGTGAATGACCGCTTCGAGCGCGTCCGCCGGCGCGGCGTTGACGAGCGCCACCAACTGGTCGCGATTCAAGTCGTACGACGCGGTCACGCGCCCCGCGCCGCGCTCGCGCAGCCAGGCCACGGTGAGTTCGTTCGTCGCGTTCAACGAAAAATCGCTGACGACCGGCACGCCGCGCGCATGGAAGAAATCCAGCCCGCCCAGGTTGCGCACTAGGATGCCGTCAGCATCATGCCGGGCCATCGCGGTGAAGATGCCTAACTCGCCCGGCTTCTGAATCCGCGGCGTGGCGAGAAACAATTTCGCGCCGGCCTGCCGCGCCTCTTGCACCGCGTCGCGATATTCGCGGATATCAGCGAAGTCGGCGTACAGGTTTCTGACGCCCAATTCCAACATGCCGCGCAATTGCAGCATGCCACGACAAAGTACGTGCAATGTGTCCGGCGAGATAGTCGCCTGGCTCCGCGCCTTTTCGGCGCACTCGGCTCGCAACGCCGGAAGCGCCGGCTCGGCGCAGACAATACGTCCAGGCGGTAGTCCTGCGCCCTCATCAAGTTTCGCCACCAGTTCGTGCCGGAGCTTGCCCAGCACGCTGAGCGGCAGCATCGGGCGGCCTTCGATTTCCGCGCGAACGCTGCGCAATTCGAATTGCGTGCCGCCGAGTCGCCCGAGTTGCTCCTCGAGTACTTCGGCGGTTAGGGCATGCTTGATCGCCTCAACCAACGGGTCCGGCGATGATATCTCCACGTGCAATTCATCCGCGCCACGGGCCACGATGCGGAGCGGTTCGCCCACGCTAGCACGGACTTCCATGTCGATCGGTAATTTGCGGCGAGGCTTCTCGCCGTCAAATGTTTTCCGCAATCGCGTCGTCAATTGTGGATCATCGGTCTTCCAGATTTGCTGGCCGATCGACAGCGCCTCGAAATCGATCGACCCATGGGCGAAGGTCAATTCGACGAGCCCCTCTCGCACCGACTCCGTAAGCGACACGCCGGCGCGGCGCACTTCGTAGACGCGTCCGCCTTGCTCGTCTTCCGTCGCGCGGTCGGCGTCGAACACGATGCCGTCGCCGCGCCGCACGGAGCCGCGCAGTTCTACGACGACGCTTTGCCGGTAGATGTCGTGAATCACGCCCAGCGGCACGCCGCGTTTGGCCGAGCTGAGCGCCGGCACCAGCTTCTTGTGATCGTTGCCGTCGAGCCAGCCGTGCGAGAAACCGCGCGAAAAGCTCAGTTCCATTTCCTCGACGTCCTGCGCCGCGAACTCCGCCTCGCGGCCCGCAAGCGCCTCGTCAATCGCTTTCCGATAGTGCCTGGTGATATTCGCGACATACTCCGGCGTCTTGAGTCGACCTTCGATCTTGAACGAACAGACGCCGGCCTCGATCAGTTCCGGAATCAGATCGTACGCCGCCAGGTCCTGCGGGCTGAGCAGATATTTCTGTTGATCCAGATCAACGTCGCGCCCGTCGCAGATCAAGTCGTATGGCAGCCGGCAGGCCTGCGCACATTGTCCCCGATTGGCGCTGCGCCCGCCGAGCGATTCGCTCGTCAGGCATTGTCCCGAGTACGCCACGCACAGCGCTCCATGGACGAACACCTCAAGCGGCATCGTCGTCTCGGCGGCGATCTCGCGGATTTCCTCCAGCGACAATTCCCGCGCAAGCACCACGCGCTCGACGCCCAGCGATCGCGCCGCCTCGATCGCTTCGGCGCAGGTCATCGTCATCTGCGTCGACGCATGCAGCGGCAACTCAGGGCAGAGCGTTTTCAACAGTCGCGCCAGGCCGATGTCCTGCACCAGCAAGGCGTCGACGCCCCCGTCGATCAAGCGCCGCGCGGTTCGCTCCACTTCCTCCAACTCGTCGCTGAACACCAGCGTGTTCATGGTCACATAGCCGCGCACGCCGCGGCGATGCAACAGCTTCATCGTGTCGCCGATGGTATCCAGCTGGAAATTCGTCGCCCTCGCCCGTGCGTTGAAGCCATGATCGAGCCCGAAATAGACCGCGTCGGCGCCGTTTTCGATCGCCGCGCGGAGACAATCATGATCCCCAGCCGGGGCCAGCAATTCCGGGCGCGGACGAACTGGTTGACGCGATTCAGAATCAGGCATGAGCTGGGCGAAACCGGAACAGGAAGCGAAGCCTTCAGAATAGACCTTCGCCGGGTATCACGCTATCGGCGCATTGTAGGAGGCGTCTCCCGACGCCGATTTGGCGGCGACCGTGGTTCAGTATCGCCGGCCGCTTTTGGCGATCAACGTCGACTCCGTCGGCGTCGGGGTAGTGTCCTAACAGTGTGTTGCTGGGCGGAAGTCTTGGGCAGGCTACGTGCTTCAATCTACGAACACTGGAAACCTCTTGGTCGCAATAACTTTCCCACCTTCGAACTCAACTGCGACGAGTTCGAAGTATGGAGCGACGGTGTCGTAGGACCATATGTTACCATCGACGCCGTCTTCGTCCGGCGGCCCGCAGTTCCAATACACCCACGCTTTTGAGGCACCTCTCATTGCGTCCCTTGGTTTCACTTGCCCTGGGCGAAAATACAGCCCGACGCCAACTAGCATCACGCCCACCATTACCGTTCGCAGCCCGAACCTCAACCGCCATTTCTCACGTGCGTCCATCCGCTGAGTCTAGCAGGCTGCCAGCCATTTTTCAGGTTGGGCCTGCTAGACTCAGGGGATGGGACGCCCACGCTTCACCCTCCGAACGCTGTTTATCGCTGTGGCAGTCTGCGCCGTTGGTTTGGCAATGTATGCCTTTCAGCGACCGCCATACGAAGTGCGGCAGGTTCGCTTGGGCATGACGATGGATGAGGCAATGAACCGGCTGGGAATGACGCCCCTTCCCATGCTTTCTGGTGGGGCTGGTGGAGGCCAAGTAACTTACGTGTATGACTGGGGACGCCTCACCATGCATTTTTCATTGGACGAATCACGCTGTACGGAATTGTCGTACTACCTCAAATCGGACGAGCGGTGGTATCGCGCGCACGACGACGGCTCATTCGCGCCCTCGACCTAGTTCAGCAACACACTGTTAGGACACTACCGGCGTCGGGAGACGCCTCCTGCACATCGCGACAATAAAAAAGCCCAGGGATCAATTCCCCGGGCTTTGCACGTTGTTTGCGAAAGCGGTGCTATTCCTTGATTAAATCCCGCACGGTGCGGCCGGCGGGGATCATCGGCAGGACGTGCTCTTGGTACGGCACCTGGACGTCCAGGACGAATGGGCCGGGGTAGGCGATCATTTCCTTCAACGCGTCGACCAGTTCCGACTTCTCTTTCACGTGCCGGCCGCCGCAGCCGAAGCCTTTGGCGATCGCCACGAAATCCGGGTAGCGGGTCTCAGGCGTGTAACCGTCGCCTTGGCCGACCGCTTCGGGATTGTCCACCGGGCCCAGGTACGTGTGGGCGCGGTTCCCTTCGTGGAACCGGTCTTCCCATTGCACGACCATGCCGAGGTGCTGATTGTTGAGCAGCATCACCTTGACCGGCAGCTTTTCGCAATAGCAGGTGGCCAACTCCTGGACGTTCATCAGGAAGCTGCCGTCGCCGTCGATGTCGATGACCAAGCGGCCCGGATGTGCCGCTTGCACGCCCATCGCCGAGGGGAGCCCAAAGCCCATTGTGCCGAGACCGCTGCTGGAAAGGAACGAGCGCGGGCTGTGGAACTTGAAGTGTTGGGCCGTCCACATCTGATGCTGGCCGACGCCCACCGACACCGAGGCGTCCATATCCTTCACGAGGCGCGACAACTCGGAGATCGCATGCTGCGGCAGAATATACGGCGAAGTCTTGTCGTAGGTGAGCGGGTCCGCCTGCTTCCAGGCCGCCACCTGCTTGAGCCAATCGGAGATGTCCTCCGGCGCCTCGACGATCTTGTTCAATTCTCCCAGCGCATACTTGATGTCGCTGACGATCGGAATGTGCGCGACTTTGTTCTTGTTGTGTTCCGACGGATCGACGTCGATATGTACGATCTTGGCGTGCTTGGCGAATTCGGCCACTTTGCCGGTCACGCGATCGTCGAACCGCACACCAAAGGCCAGCAGCAGATCGCATTGCTCGACGGCGTAGTTCGAGTACACGCTGCCGTGCATGCCGAGCATGTCGAGCGACAACGGGTCTTCATTGGGCACCGAGCCGAGCCCCATCACCGTCATCGCGACCGGGATGCCGGTCTTCTTGATCAATGTCCGCAGTTCGTCCGAGGCGTTCCCCATGATCACGCCGCCGCCGGCATAGATCACCGGCCGCCTGGCGCGCTTGATCGCCGAGGCCACCTGCGAAATCTGTCCCGGGTGCGCCATCCGCTTGTCGATGCGATAGCCCGGCAGATTCATCGGCGCATCGAAATCGGGCGCCGTCATGTTTTCCTGAACGTCCTTCGGCACGTCGATCAACACCGGGCCGGGCCGACCGGTCGTGGCGATGTGAAACGCCTCGCGCATCACGCGGGCGAGATCGTCGACGTGGGTCACCAAGTAGTGGTGCTTGGTAATGCCGCGACAGACCTCGACGATCGGCGTTTCCTGAAACGCGTCGGTGCCGATGACGGCCGTCTTCACCTGGCCGGTGATGGCGATGAGCGGAATGCTGTCCAGCTTGGCGTCGGCGATCGATGTCACGAGGTTCGTCGCGCCGGGACCGCTGGTGGCCATGCAGACGCCGGGCCGGCCGGTCGAGCGGGCATAACCCTGTGCGGCGAACGCGCCCCCTTGCTCGTGGCGCGGCAGAATGGTGCGGATGTTGTTGCGAAACTTGGTCAGCGACTGATGCAACGGCATGCTCGCGCCGCCCGGGTAGGCGAAGATCATCTCGACGCCATGATTGATCAACGACCGGACGACAATATCGGACCCGGACATCATCTGCGACGCCGTTTGAGGTTTCACGCTGGTAGCCACTCGAGTTCGACCCTCCGCAACAAAATGCAATTTGTCCAGATATCCATCCGGCGCGCACAACCAGCGCCTTCCACTTGGGAACCCTCTAACCTACGTGGTGGCCGGGGGTCCTGCAACTGTTCGTCGTCCACCGGCCACCCGCTGAACCACCAAAATGGGTGGGGCTCCGGCCGGCGGCCGGCGGAGTACAGACAATCGAATTACGGATAGGTTCTCTCGGAATTCGACTCCGGAATAGCCGATCTGCCGGCTTAGGCGATACACTTACTCGAAGCACCGATGTGGGCGCCGGATATTCCCGCCTGTTAGGTTCCCTATGACGCAACGCCTGCTGTACGCCCTGCTATTCGTCCTGACAGTCACGGTCCGATCGTTCGGACAGGAGGCATCGTCGAGCGGCCCTGTCACCGGCGATCTCGGCCAGTTGCCGGCCCTGATCGAGCAACTTGGGAGCGCCGACTACGAAGCGCGCGAGACGGCGCAAAAGGCGATCGAGGCGTTTGGCTTCGAGGCCTTCGATCTCCTCACTGAGGCCGAGGCCGGCGATGATCCCGAGATCGCCGCCCGGGCGCGCTACCTGGTGCGGCGCATGCAAGTGGAATGGGCCGCGGCGACCGACAGCGCCGAAGTGAAACGCATCCTCGCCAACTACGCGCAAGGCGACGATCGTCAACGAAAACAAACCATCGAGGCCCTGGCCGCGCTCGCCAACGGCGAAGGGTTGCCGGCGCTCGCGCGGTTGGTCCGTTTCGAAAATGCCCAACTGCGATCCAAGCAGGCCGGCATTCGCGCGGTGGAAAGCCTCTCCAAGCAGGCGGCGCTTGGTGACGACGTGGTGACCGTGGTTGAACGGACGCTGGGGCAAAGCAATCGCCCCGGCGCGGATTGGATGCGGACCGCGCTGCACCGGCAAAGCGACCCGGCGGCCGCGATCGACGCCTGGGGCAAGCACGTCGAAGCGGAGCAGGAGACGTTTCGCACCTTCCCGCAGCGATCACACGTCGATTTCATCCGCGCAATGATTCGCGTGCAGGCGGAATGGTTGCAAGGTCTCGAACGCCGCGAAGAAGCCGACGTGGCCATGCGTCGCCTCGTGGCGCTCGACCCTGGCACAAACCAATCGTTGCAGGAACTCATCCACTGGTTCACCGAGCGCCAGGCCTGGCACATGCTCGACGAGTTACAGCGCCGCTTTGACGATCGCATTGAACGCGACGCGATTCTGCTTTATCGACTTGCCTCCGCGCGCGAACGGCAAGGCGCGCCCGAACAGGCCGAGGCGTTGGTGACGAAAGCTCTCGCGCTTTACGACGAAGATCCGGCGCGGCATTACCAGGTCGCCCGAGTGCTCACCGCGCTGGCGATGCGACGCTACGCGATTCGAGAGCTGGAAAAAGTCGTCGCCGCCGGTCCGCCGGAAGCGATGCATGTGCTGGAATCCCGCGTGCTGCTCGCGGAAGCGTATTACGATCGCGGCGACAATCTGGCCGCCGCCGCCTCGCTCAAGGCCGCGCTCGACGCCGTGGAGAAAGCGCCGCCTCAGGCTCGCATTGCGGAAACGCTGCGGATGCGCGACCCGGCCTCGATGAAAGCCCGGATGTTGTTCTGCGAAGCAGTCGAGGCGGCGAAGACCGATCCCGCCGCGGCGGCCGTAAAATTTCTCGCGGCCCTCGATGCGGATGAGTCCGACCTGGACGTACTGATCGCGTTGCATCGTCATGAAGGATTGAGCGACGACCAACGTCAACGCGTGCGCGGACTGATCGTCAAAGCCGCCGAGTTGCAGCGGATGGTCATTCGCGACAGTTCGCGCGACGCCACGCCGTACAACCAACTCGCCTGGCTGCTGGCCAATACCGACGGCGATCGCCAGGAAGCGCTGGCCTGCTCGCTCAAATCGCTGGAACTCAGCCCCAACGACCCCGGCTACCTCGACACCCTCGGCCACTGCTACTTCGCGCTCGGCGACTTTGACAACGCGATCAAAACCCAAGAAAAAGCCGCCGCCGCGGACCCGGAATCCGGCCTGCTGGCGCGTGCCTTGGAACGCTTTCGAGCGGCCAAAGCGGAGCAAGACAAGGGGAAGGAATGACGAAGTTCTAAATCTGAATGTCGAATCAAATCCGAATTCCTAAATGTCGAATGACGCGAGCGCGTTGCGAAACGCCTTTCGTTCGTCATTCAGTCATTCAAATTTGATTCGTCATTCAGATTTAGAAATTAGAAATTCCCCACAACGCCTCCGAGCCCAGTCGAACCGCTTTCTACAGCACCGTCAGCGACGGCAGCGGCGCCGCAACTTCCGTTTGCTGCCGGGCGAGTTGTTTCGCCAATTGGTAACAAATGCGCTCCAGGTGCGGCGCGGATTGGGGATCGTCGAAGTTGCCGGCGATCTTGCCTTCGTCGCCATTGACGCGCATCTGGATGTTGATCGGCACTTCGCCGAGGAACGGAATCTGCAAATCCTCCGCGCGTTGCCGGGCGCCGCCGTGGCCGAAGATGTCGTAGCGCTTGCCGTTGTCGGGGCAGACGAAGTAACTCATGTTTTCGACCATGCCGAGAATCGGGATGTTCACCTTCCGGAACATCGCGATCGCCTTCACCGCGTCCAACAGCGCCACGTCTTGCGGCGTGCAGACCACGACCGCGCCGGAGAGCGGCAACAACTGCGACAACGTGAGCGCGATATCCCCGGTGCCCGGCGGCATGTCGATCACCAGGTAGTCGAGTTCGCCCCACGCGGTGTCGCGCAAAAACTGTTGAATCGCGCCGTGCAGCATCGGCCCGCGCCAGACGACGGCCTGGTCCGGATCGACGAGCAGGCCCATCGACATCACCTTGAGCCCGTCGAGATTGGCTGGCGTGATCTTGCCGTCGCGAATCTCCGGCCGGCCGCTGAGGCCGAGTAGATGCGGCACGCTCGGCCCGTAGACGTCGGCGTCCATTAGTCCGACCTGGCAGCCCAGCCGCTTCAAGCCGAAGGCGATGCTGGCCGCGATCGTGCTCTTGCCGACGCCCCCTTTGCCGGAGCCGACGGCGACGACGCTCTTCGCCGTCAGGCCGATCTGTCCCAACTGCATCGGCGGACGCTGATGCGCGACCAACTCGACTTGCACATCCGTGAGTTCGGGAAACCGCGCGAGCAGCTTCTCGGTCAATTCCTGGCGCACGTCCTGCTTGAGCGGCGAGGAATGCGTCGTCAGTCCCAGCGTGACGGTGACGCGCGGGCCATCGACACGGACGTCGCGCAGCTGGCCTTGCTGTACCACGCTCCGGCCTGACTCCGGATCCTTGAACTCGGCCAGGCAAGCTTTCACGGCATCAGGCGAAACGGACATAGCGATACGCTCTCGGACGGAAAATGGGCAGAGTCAGCGACTACACGATTCTACGCGTGGCGAGCGCCCCTCGCGTAGCCCCCGACTTGGCGGAAGAACTTCGCCGTTGGCTTTTGTACATCGATGCTTTTTAGTTTTAAGCCCAGGGAAGGCCCTCGACGTCGTCGCTAGATAGCTGGACTTTCTGTGGCCTTCCCTGGGCTTGGCTCAGCCACTGCGCCGGACTACACATTAGAATAGAGGCACGCCTCCAACTTCCACGCCAGGAACCCAGCGCCTATGCCCGCCGAGCCGTCGCGATCCGCCGGTTCGCGAGTTTCGCTGGAGGAGTTCTGGCGACTGCTGGACGAAAGCGGCCTGTTGCCGCCGGAGCGCTACGAGCGGGTCCGCGAGGCGTTTCAAAAAGTGCCGCGCGAAGGGGGCGTCGAAGACGCCCGGCCGTTCGCCAAATGGCTAATCGGGCAGGGCGTGCTGACCCGCTATCACGCCAAAGCGCTACTGGCCGGCCAATCCGGCCCATTTCGTTTCGGCAACTACGTGATCCTGGAACCCATTGAAGAGGGCCCGCTAAAAGGACTCTTTCGCGGGCGCTCGGCCGACTCCAACCAAATTGTCTTGTTGCGATTTGTCGTCGGCCGTGAATTGAAGCGGCCGGAAGTTGTTGCCCGACTACGCAACGAACTCGAGCGCTGGCGCCAACACGCTGGCCCGGGATTGATCGTCGGCCGGGAATGGGTCGACGCCGGGCCGTTCAAGTTCTTCGTCATCGACGAAGTATCCGGCGAGCCACTGAGCGAACGCCTCCGCGTACTGCGCGTGCTACCGTCCGATCGCGCCTGCCAGTTCGTCGCCGCTGCGGCGTCGGCGATGGCGCCGCTGCATGCCGTAGGCATCGCTCACGGCGCGATCACCACGGCGAACATTTGGCTCGACGCCGATGGACACGTCAAACTGCTTGGCTTTCCACTCGCGCGGGATCCACTCGCGGCGATTGACGGCGCAGGCACTCCCGACGGCGACGTCGCGGCGCTTGGCTGCGTATTGTATAAGCTACTGACCGGCCAAGTGCCATCCACGTTGAACGCCGCGCCGATGCCGCCGGACCAACTGAATCCGGCCGTGCCTGCCGCGCTCGCGGAATTGGTGATGCGTTGCCTCACGGCACAATCCTCAATGCGGCCCGCCAATGCCGCCGACCTCGTCACATTGCTGAAACCCTGGAGCGGCGAGCTGGAATCCGATGGCTCGCCGCGACCGGAAATCCGCATCGACGTCGCGCCCGCAGCCAGCGCCGTGCCGATCGTGTCGTCGCCCTCGGCTGCGGAACTGGTCGAACAACTGCGAGCCAAACAATCGCGTGCCAAGCGACGCATGCGCCTCCTGAGCGTCGCGGGCATCCTACTCCTCGTCGTCGCCGGCATCGCCGCCTGGCAATCCGGCTATTTCGATTCCGCGCCCGTGGCGATGCCCAATTCGCCGCCGACGTCCACCGATGGTTCGCAACCGCCATTGCCGACTGAGACTGCCGACGCGCCCGTAAACGGCGACAAAGCCCAAGGCTTCGGCGAACCGCTCTGGGAAAAGCCGCTGCAAGGTGCGCCGTGGGATCTGGCGTACGTGCCGTCCGGCGCACAGCTGATTGTTCAATTGCGTCCTCGCGAATTCCTGGCCACCGCCGAAGGAGAACGACTCGCCGCAATGCCTGGGCCGAGCGGAACATGGTTGAATGAGATGTTGCCAGCCATCACCGGGATGCCGCTCGCGGAAATAGAACAACTCACGCTGGCGTTTCTTGACGAAAGCCAAGGCGCCATACCGGTCGTGGCAGTCGTGCGGCCCGCGCAACCTTGGACCATCGTAAACTTCGGCGCCCAAGCCGAGTCCGCGCCGCGCGAAGCGCCGAACGGACATGTCGCGCGCACTTTCAAGGATCGCGTGCTGGTGTGCCCCACGAAGCGTGGCGACAATCCGATCGTGCTGAGCTTGCCGGCTAACGAACCGGCGCTGATCGACGAAGTCGTTGCCTCGGACGGCGCGCCGCCCGTATTGCGACGGGAAATGGAATCGCTGCTTCCGTTCACGGCTGATGATGCGCAGCTCGGCGTGATCGCCGCGCCCAGTTATCTCTACGAAACCTGCCGGCAACATGCCGCGCCCGACGCCGAACCGATCTGGCCGCTGCTGGAAGATTGGCTCGGCCGCGAATCGCGCGCGGTCCTGGCGCTGGCCCGCTTCGACGAGAGCGCCTTTTTCGAGATTCGGGTCGTCGGTGACCCAACTCTCTCGGTGCGCCTAAATGCGGATGCCTGGAGATCGCGGCTCGATGCCGCGACGAACAACACACGCGACTTCCTCGCCACCCGGGCGCTGATCCCGCACAGCCGTAAGGTGCTGATCCAGTTTCCGCAAATGTTGCAGGTGCTGGCCTCGTACACGCGGCTCGGCGCGGAGGAAGATCACCTCGTGGTGCGCGGCGTGCTGCCGCCGGGCGCGGTCCACAACCTCTATTTGGCCAGCTATCTCGCGGCCCGCGAGCCGCCGCTTGGCCAGGAAAGCCGGGGCGTGGCGACGCCTACGGAAGACAAGCCCAAAACCTTGGCGGAAAAACTGTCCGCCCGGACGACGCTCAGTTTTCCCAACAATTCGCTGGAAACCACGCTGAACTTACTGGGAGAAGACGCCGGTTTTCGCGTGGTGATCGAGGGAAACGACCTGAAAATCGACGGGATCACCAAGAACCAGCCGATCCGTGATCTGAACGAGCAGGATCGCCCGGTCGGGGAAATTTTGCGCACGGTGCTGAAAAAGGCGGATCCAGCAGGTAGATTAGTATATCTGGTACGGACATCCCCGAGGACCGAGGAAGAGGTCCTAGTCGTGACCACGCGTGCAGCCGCCGCACAACGCGGCGAACCGCTGCCGCCGGAACTGGAATCGCCATGACGGAAGGCTCCCCCGCGCTCGCCCCGATCGCGCCGGAACTATTCAGCGTCGAATGCACCACCTGCAAGGCCCGGCTGAAGGTGCGCTCGGCCGCAGCCATCGGTCAGATTCTCGGCTGCCCGAAATGCCACAGCATGGTGCTTGTGGCGGCCCCGGCGGACTGGCATCCTGCCGGAGAAGCGCCGCCCGTTGCGACAGACGCTGCTTCTGCAGCCAGCGCAACGGCAGTTGCGGCCTCCACCCTCGGGAAAACCCTGACGCTCGGCGCGGCCGCAGCGGCATGTTGTGCCGCGGGCGTGTATTTCCTGTGGACGCGACTCCCACAGCGGACGCCGACGCCAACTCCCGTCGTGGCGCAAGTCGTCGACACGCTTCCCACGGCGGAATCCGAACCGGCCGAAGCTCCCGCTGACGATACGGACGAGCCACCGGCAACCGACGCGATTGTCGCCGAGGAAACGAACGACGCCGCAACCGAAGAGGTTCCTGCGACAACGAGCGATGCGCCCGCCGAGTCACCCAGCGTTGCGCCGATCGAAACCCCGGCCCCGGAAGTCGCGGCACAACCCGCGCGCGAGCCGACCGCTGAAACTGCTGCCGAAACGGAACCGGCTGAAGCAGCGCCGCCGGAACCGGAACCCGCGCCCGAGGTCGATGTGGCCGCGGCGTCGACGGCCGACGATTTGCTGCGCCGCTTGCAAACGGACCTGGCTGCGATTGACGAGCCGGCGATCTCACTCGCGGCGCTCGCCGAATTGCTCGGCGGCCTCGCCGCCTGCTCCATTGAACTCGACGACGCCAGCCTGGCCTCGATCGGCGTCACCGGCGAATCCAGCACGTCCGTCAAACTGGAAGACGCCACAATCGAAGCGGCGCTCATCGCGGCGCTCGAACCGCTCGGGCTGGCCTACGAGCCGCGCGGCAAGTCGATTGTGATCTTCGCCGCGCGCAATTAGCGCGATCGGCAATCTGCCGCGGCGCTTGTTTGGCGTATTCGCGTGGCTCGTCGAACGCCGCGACGAATTTCTTTAGCCGTTGCCGCGCGAACACTTACGCGATCCAGCCTGCGAAGACGGAATGCGCAGCGCTACACTTTTTCCACGCAACCTTCGCCGGCGATTCGGTCGATTTGCAAATGATGAGCATGTCGTTTCCACGGCATTTCCGAACGGTCCGCGAACTCGCATAACGACTTACGACGCGACTTTTTCCCTGGCCGACAATTGTCTTTGACAGCAGTGCTAGCAGACGTACAATCGGGGCCGCTGTCACGGT
>JALHLM010000049.1 GCA_022844585.1 Pirellulales bacterium
AATTACATCGTCGACCTGGAAGCGGGAAAATACTCCGGTGACTACCTGGCCTGGAACTTCAGTTCCGGCATGGCCGCCATCGACGGCGTGCTGGCCCACACTCTGGGGCGCGACGACGTGCTGATCACCAGCCGCAACATCTATGGCGGCGCGCATCAATTGATCCACGATTGGTATGCCAAACCGTCCAACCTGGGCATCGCCGTCGAATCGTTCGACGGGTACGGCGTCGACGACTTTCTCGCCTGTTACGAACGCACGCCGGAAAAACACGCCGATCGCCTCGCCGCGGGACGTAAGGTGTACGTCTATCTCGAATCTCCCTGTAACCCGCACGGCTATGTGCTCGATCTGCCCGGCATCTGCCGCGCGGCACACGAGCGCGGCCTGCGCGTGCTGCTCGATGCCACGGTCGGCACGCCCTTCCTCACGCGGCCGCTGCAACGCGAGGAACCGGCCGAGCGCCCGGACTTTGTGATTCACAGCTACACAAAAGATCTCTCCGGCACGGGCTCGGTGATCGCCGGCGTGGTGATCGGTCGCAATCGCGATATGTTCATTCCGAAAGGGGAGACGTTCGACGGCGCGCGCTGGGACGAGACGATGTTCTGGAACGTCTACTACGTCAAAGGCGCGTTTCTCAACGCCGACGCCGCGTTCGAAGTCATGCAGGGCATCCGCACGCTGGAGGTGCGGATGCTGGCCAAGTGCATCAACACGGAAATCCTCTCGCGCTTCCTCGACGCTCATCCCGAGGTGCAGGTCCACTGCAACGCGCTGGAAAACAACGAGAACGCGCCGCTCTGCGAACGCTTGAACTTTCTCGGCCTGCCCGCGCCGCTGTTTACGATCGACATGCGCAGCGTACCGTTCGAGGCCTTCCAGCGCTTCTTCGACGCCCTGGCGCCGACGTTCGATCACATGATCAGCCTCGGGCAAGCCAACACGATCGTCAGTTGCCCGGCGTTCACGACGCACTCGGAACTCAGCCGCGAAGCCCTGGAGCAAGCCGGCATTCAACCGACAACTATTCGCTTTGCCGTAGGCGATGAAGACCCTCGCGATCTGCTGGCGCACTTGATCGCTGCCGCGAAGTTGACGATCGACCCGTCCATCCCCGGCTTCTCCGTGCGGTTTCCCCAGGGCGCGGCAGTCGATCGCCTGATTCAGAGTTGCTATCTGGAAGCGCATCGCAAATACATCGAAACGCGCCGGCCCTTCGCGGAGATGCAAGGATAGCGCGAATTGCCAGCGCGACCGTGCCAGCGCGACGTTAGAGCCAGAAGCGTGAGCGCCTGGAGCGCGCCGCGAAGCAGCGTTGGTTGCCGGCGCGCTCCGGGCGCTCACGCTTCCGGCTCCATTTTGTGTTGCAGCGCCTCACAGCATATAGAACACAAACGCCCCATAAACCGCCAGCAGCACGACGCCGCGCAAGCGGCGCGGGATCCAATCCCCCGGCCAAACCAAGAGCGTCAGCGCCATCGCGGCCACGACGGCGATCGAGAGCGTCTGAAACGGCAGCCGCGACGGCGCGATGATCGCCGCCAGTCCTGCTAAGAACCACGCGTTCAACAGACTGTTGTCGACGAGCGCGCTCGTGGAAACGTTCTCACCGCCGCGATACTGCGTGGCGATCGCGTGCGTCAGCTCCGGCACCGTCGTGCAAAGCGGCGTCAACGTCGCGCCAAGCACGAAAAAGCTCAACTGAAAATGGAGCGCCAGGCCTTCGATGCCATGCACAATCAACCGCCCGGCCGTAATCAACAACAACAGCCCGACAAACGAAAAACTGATCGCCAACCAACCGCGCCGCTCAGCGACCGGCTCTTCGAGCCGTTCTGGATTCGGCACGTTGCGTGCCGCCAGCGTATTCATCACCAGCCACGCGGCAAACAACGCGCACAGAATGCTCCCCTCGAAGCGCGAGACCATCCCATTCCGCGCGAAGGTCAACAGCCCGAGCGGCGCGACCGTCGCCAAGGCGATATGCCGTCGCGAGGCGTCGCTGTGCTGCGCCGGCTCGGCCGTCAACCAGGCCACCGCCAGCACCAGCCCCAGGTTGACGATGCTGGTCCCGAGCGCCGCCCCGATCGCCAAATCCGGCCGGCCGATCCGCGCCGCCTGAATGACCACCAGCATCTCCGCGGCCGCCGTGGCGAACACCGCGACTGTCGCGCGCGTGATCGCCGGCGAAAGCCCCAACCAGCGGGCCAGCCCCAGCGAACCGCGCAGCAGCAACTCGCCGCCGGCGCCGGCGCAGAGCATGCCCAAAGACAGTGCGACGTAGTCGTTCATCGTGAATCGCCGGCATTGTAACCTGTGCCACAATCGCCCGATGCGCGCATCCCGCGCACAGTTTCTGCTTCTCCGTAGAGCCGGAAGCGTCGGCGCCCGGAGCGAGTCCAAGTAAAACACCGATACCAGTTCACTCCGGGCGCTGACGCTTCCGGCTCTATTTGTTGTTGCGGCCAGGGGAGTATACTGCCTATGTACGCAATCAATCGCGTTTCGCCCGCCCTTGCGATCGGAATTTTCGTCATGAGCATCGAATCTCCCTCGGCCCGGCCCGGGTCCGCCGATCAGGAAAAGCAATCCTTCGCCGAGACGGCCCTCAAGCTCGGCGGTAAGAGCGAGGAAGAAGCCCGTCGCACCGGGGCCATCGACCGGGCCGACGACCAGGTCGAAGCGCTCTTCGCTCCGCAATACCAGACCACGGCCAGCCCCGCGCATCGGGCGATCTGGGATCGCGAAGTGCCCATCGACCTGTTCCGCAGCGGCCGCGTTGAGCCCACGGCGGACGTGAAGCGCGTGATGGACGACTCGGTCGCCGTCGTGCGCCGCCATCGCGACGCCGGCACGCTGTTGGACGAAAACAAAAAGATTCGCGACGAAGTCTTGCGCGATCTGGCCGGCGCCGGTTACTGGGGCCTGCTGGTCGACAAGGAATACGGCGGCGCCGGCGCGACGTTCTCCGCCTTCGCGCCGTTTCTGACCCGGATGGCCATCGTCGATCCCACGATCGCCGGGCTGGCCAGCGTGCATGGTTGCATCGGCGCGGTCGATCCGGTCCGCACCTTTGGCACGTCGGAACAGAAAGAAAGCTATCTCCCCAAACTCGCCAGCGGCGAGCGGCTCTCCGCCTTCGCGCTCACCGAACCGTGCGCGGGCTCCGATCTCACCGCGCTGCGCACGAAGGCCGAATTGCGCGGCAACCAATACATCGTCAACGGCGAGAAGCTGTTCATCACCAACGTCGTGCCCGGGCGCACGATCGGCCTCGTCTGCCTGATCGAGAACAAGCCCGCGGTGCTGATCGTCGATCTGCCGGCGGAAGAGAACGCGCAGTTCCAACTGAAAAAGTACGGCCTCTACGCGCTCAAGCAAACCTACAACCAGGGCATCGTCTTCCGCGATCTCCCGGTGCCGGCCGAGAACCTGCTCAAGCCGGTCAAGGGAGACGGCCTGACGATCGCCTATCACGGGCTGAACCTGGGACGCATCGCCCTCTGCGCGAACGCCGCCGGCACGATGCGCCTGATGCTGGCCAGCATGATCCCCTGGGCGAAGTTCCGCCGCACGTACGGCGCGGCGATCGCCTCCCGCGAATTGGTCCGCCGCCGCCTGGGCCGTATGGCCGCCATGATCGTCGGTTGCGATGCCCTCGTGCAATGGTGCGCCGGGCTGATCGATCAAGGCTATCGCGGCGAGATGGAATGCGTGATCGCCAAGATCTTCGGCAGCGAATCGCAAAAAGAAGCCGCCGTCGAATTGCTGATGAAAACGCACGGCGGCCGCTCCTTCCTGCACGGCCACCTCTTCGGCGATTACATCCACGAGTACCTCGCCCCCTGCATCTATGAAGGGGAAGGCGAAGTCCTCGGCATGAGCTTCTTCAAGTCGCTCGTCAAAGCCCATGGTACGGAGTTCTTCGAGCCGATCGGCAAAGCGCAACAGGCGGCCGGCATCAAGAACTTCAACCCGGTGAACCCCTCGCACATGCTGGCGATGCGCGGGCCGCTCGGCGCGTACGCCAAATGGTTCGCCGCGGAAAAACTGCGCTGGGTCAGCGTGCCGAAGCTACCGACAATGCCCACGGCCCTCCGCGAACACGCCGAATTCGCCTGTGACTGGCTGCAACGCCAACCGCTCGAAATCAGCGGCACGATGCGCAAGCATCAACTCAAACTCGCCGACCGCCAATGCCGCATGGCCGACCTCTCGCAACGCATCCAAGACGCCATCGTCATCCTCTGCACCAGCCTCTACGCGGCGGACAAAACCGACCCGCTGGTGCAAAGCGCCGCCGACATCCTCTGCCGCGACCTGACGCGCAAACTCACCGGCGCACCCCCGTCCGACAAATATTTCCGCGCCGTCAGCCAATTGGGAGAAGCCATCGCCGACGGCAAATGGACGGGCCTGGAAGGCGTGCCGGCGGAGGAGATTTTGATGGGGTATGAGAATTAGTGCGACAAGCCGACTGATCTTTCTTGGGTAGTGCCCTTTGCAGCTGGCTTGGAAAGGAATCATCGAATAGTTAGTCGTCGTGCAAGTCCTGTTCATCTGGGCGAAATCTGTCGCGTAGTGCAATGAAATGGTCAAACGCAATCCTCATCCTGGCGCTGGTCCTGAGTCTATCGCTTTCAATTGGGTCAGTGATCGTGAATGTTCAATTGTCGCGGCAAGTGTCTCAACTGCCTAAGCCGCTCACGGCTGACGAAGTGAGAACGATGATTGACCAGTCCATCAGCAAAAAGGTAGAGGCGGCGTCTCAAGAGGTTCTTGACCAAACATTTCTTGAACAAGCACAGTTTCTCGCAGAACAAGACGCAATCTCGGACGCAGCACATAACGAACAGGCTGCTATTTCTTTTCAGTCACTCAGCTCTATGGACCAACGAGGCGCAAAGCGAGCAATCGACAAGTTTCGTAGCGACCCACACTCACTGTCAGGTCGAGGCCTATTGTACATCCGCCCATTTGTAACTCGGAAGGAGCAAGAGTTGATTGACAGCGTTTTGATTGAGAAAACTAAAAAGGTGTTCGAGCGGGACGAAAACGCTGAGAAGGCAAACCAAGAGTGAATAACAGTTCAACGACCGCGCCGGGTGCCTGGGGCAGGGGCACCGACTTCGCGGCCGCCATGGCCCAACTTTCTGGGGCTTCGTTGCGTTGTTCAACAAACCGCCACGATGCCCCAGTGGATTCGACTTGGCTACCGTACTGGTATGCCCCAGCCCCAGGCACCCACCGTTTTGACGGACGCGACATAGGATCGAACACTAGCCCGTAGCGCCAGCGAGGGAGAGTTGACGTTGCCATCAGCTTTGAGATGAAACTCTCAACGACGTCGTACGCACATCTTTGAACCGACGTCGTTGAGAGTTTGATCCTGATCTATTCTCCGGCGTCAACTCTCCCTCGCTGCCGCTACGGGCTAGTGTCATCGTGTCGTCATGTCATCCCTCCCGCCCCGGCTCCTGTACGAACCACAGCCAGCCCACGCCGAGCGTGCGGGTGATCCAGGCGAAGAAGAACGTGCAGTGGTAGATGTTCCACGTGCCGAAGAGCGGCGTAAGCTCGAAGTGCGTGATGAGGCGATCCAGCACATAGCCTCCGGTGATTGTGGCGAGGGCGTGGCAGGTGCCGGTGACGCCGAAATAGGCGGCCACGTACGGCGAGCTTTCACCGCGCGGCGCGAACTTGAGCATCAGGCTTGGCAGGCCGACGTTCAGGCCGACGTACCAGGACCACAACAGAAATGCGCCGGCGATCCAGTAGCGATTTGCAGGCGTCGCCACGAGAAAGCACAGCGGCGCGGCGGCCACGCAGAGTTGCGACGCGATCAACACCGGGCGATGCCCGAGGCGATCGCACAGCACGCCGACAGGCCGGCTCAGCGCGAACTGCCCCAACCGCATCCCGGTCCGCATCGCGTTCATCTCGAACACGCCGAGCCCCAGTATCCAACGCGGATAAGTCTGCTGCGGCGACGCGGTCAGGCCGTTGAAGGTGGAGAACCAGCAACCGTAGTAAAGTAAGCGGCGAAACCGCGAATCCGCAAACGGCGCAATGATTTCCCGCCAACTGAACGAGGCAGCGACGCAGCGCGGTGATTTGCCCGGTCGGGGCAGCGCCAACAAAGCGCCAACCGATGCGAACAGAAACAGCACGCCGATCGACAACGCGACGGCAAAAGCCGTCAACTTCGCCTCTGGATGCGCTTGGCCCCAAGCGTCAATCAAGTAGCCGCTCAGCAGTATGACGGGGATCTCGATCGATAACTGCCAGAACTGCCGCGCGCCGAAATACGTGCCGCGTATCCGCCGCGGCACAAGGTCGCCCAACCAGGCGTACAACGCGACAAGGCCTAAGTATTCCAACGTCTGATGCACGCAAAGCACAGCGATCATGCCCAAGAGCGGGCGCGATAGCTGCGCCGTACCAGCAAGATATGCCACACCCGGCATGCCGAGCGCCACGAGATAGCTAGCCGTCATCAACGTAATACATGCGCGTTTGACGTCGCCGCCGGTGCGGTGAATGATCCACGGCGTCGCCAATCGCAATAACCCGAGTAGCGTCGGTAAGGCCAGTAGAAAGCCCACGACGGTGTTCTTCGCGCCTAACTCCATCGCCAAAAAATACAGCGGCGTCCCCGACGTCAGCGCATTGCCAGCGGACCAAAGTACCGCTTGAAGATGCGCAACCCGCCAGGCGCGACGCCGAGGACTGAGCGGTCGAAAGTAGCGCTGCGCGGTCATGCCGCCTAGCGTAAGTCAACGCCGAGGCGATTGCCAGTTGCGAGCGTCTTCGAATTTTATTTGCCGAAGTCCTTCCCGCCGCGAACCGCCACGGCGATCAGCGCCGCGCCGACGCACATCAAGACGGTTGCGGCCCAATAAGGGAGCGTGTGTCCCCAGGGGCGATCGTGCGCCCAGCCGAGCAACGAAAAGCCCGTCACCGGGCCGACGATCCGCGCCAGCGCGCCGGCGCTTTGATTGAGGCCCAGGATGCCCCCTTGCCGGGCGGGATCGCTGCGACGGGAAATGAGCGCGTTCAGCGACGGCGTGACCATCGCAAAGCCGACGATGGCGACCGTCAGCGCGCCAAGCAAGCTGGGAATATGCACCTGGTAACTGGCGAGCGCCAACAAACCGAAGCCCACGATCGATACCGTCGCGCCCAAAGTAGTCAGGCGCTCGTCGCTGATCTTGCCGGCCAAGCGTCGCACGAGAAACCCTTGCGCAAAGCTAAGCACGAGCCCGATGTAGCAGAACACCAGCAGCAACTGCGCGGGAAAATGATGCGCCCCATTCTCCTGCACCTGTTGCGCGGCGTCGGCTTTGTAAAGCAGCAGCCGCGACAGCGTCGACTCGAAATTCGCGAAGGCGAAGATCGACACGAACGATGCGAGAATCAAGAGCGCCACCGACGGCATCGAAATCGCGTCGGACAGCGCTCGCCAGTCGAGCAACTTGTGCTCCGATCGCGCTCCGCCCGGCGGCAGCGATTCCGGCAAGCGAAACACCGCCATCATCAAAGCGATCATCGACAACCCCGCCGCCAGATAGCCGGGCCAGGGACTCAATGACTCTTCGCCGGACAGCCAGAGACTCAAAGCGCCGAGCGCCGGCCCAAACGTAAAGCCGAGTCCAAACGCCGCACCGATCAGCGCCATGCCTTTGGAGCGACCTTCAAGCGTCGTGGAATCGGCGATGTAAGCCTGGGTCGTGGAGATCGTCGCGCCGGCCAGCCCAGCGCCGATGCGGGCCACGAACAACCAGGTCAAACTCCCCCACTGCGCGGCGAGGCCGAACAGCGTATAGAACATGACGGAGCCAGCCAGGCCGACCATCAACACGGGCCGCCGACCAATGCGATCCGACAACCGCCCCCATAGCGGCGCGAACAGAAACTGCATTGCGGAAAAGCTGGACATCAGCAGCCCGACAGTCAACTCCTGCCGGCCGGCGGTCATCTCCCGCATTTCGGGCAGCAATTTCGCGTAAATTGGCAGCAGCGGCAGCACCATGCCAAAGCCCAACAGGTCGATGAAGACCGTCAGGAAGATGACAAATAAAGAGCCACGTCGCGGGGCGTCAGACATCATGTATCCTCAGGAAGAATCGACGCCCCAGTGTGCCGCACATCGCCTGTGCGGAATAGTGGCGCTCGGGCGGACCGGGGAACGAATGCACCACAGAGTCACGGAGGGGAATCCACTTTGAAACGCAGAGGCGCTGAGACGCAGAGGGGAGAGAGAGGGGAAGTGGGGAGTGGGAAAGGGGACGCAAAGCTATGTCAGCGATGAACTTGGCTATCCAAACACTGAAAACTGAACACTGAAAACTTCAAACTCCCTGGCACTCCCCTCGCTGGTCCGCATAGCGAAGTCTCGGTATCATAACTTGATGAAGGACGCCTCCTTTTTCGAACGCCGCAAGCTGGAATCGCTGGAGCCTTGGGCTTTGCGCCAGCATCAGTTCGCGCGATTGAATGCGCTGCTCGCGACGATCCTGCCGACGAATCGGCTGTACGCCGAAAAGCTCGGCGGGATTTCGTTGCCGCTCGACTCCTTCGAGCAATTCGATCGGCTCCCGCACACCTTCAAGGAAGAGCTGATCGATCGCCGGCATCATGGCGATTTCGCCGCGAATTTGACGTATCCGGTCGAGCACTACGTCCGCTATCACCAGACCTCGGGCACAAGCGGCCGGCCGATCATGGTGCTCGATACCGCCGAGGATTGGAACTGGTGGGTGAACACCTGGCAGTTCACGCTTGACGCGGCCGAAATCACGCCCGGCGATCGCGCGCTGCTGGCCTTTTCCTTCGGCCCGTTCATCGGTTTCTGGAGCGCCTTCGACGCCCTCACGCGGCGCGGCGCCTTGGCCGCGCCCGGTGGCGGGATGACGTCGCTCCAGCGACTGGAGTTGATTCGCACGCTCCGCGCGAACATTCTGCTCTGCACGCCGAGTTACGCGCTGCATCTCGCGGAAGTCGCAGAGAATCATCAACTGGATCCCCGCACGTTGGGCGTCGAGAAACTGATTCTCTCCGGCGAGCCCGGCGCATCGGCGCCGGCGATTCGCGAGAAAATCGCCACGTGTTGGAACGCCCAGGTGATCGATCACAGCGGCGCCACCGAAGTCGGCCCCTGGGGATACAGCGACAGTGAACGTCGCGGACTACACATCGTGGAAAGCGAGTTCATCGCGGAGTACCTGTCCGTCGAACACGGCGGTCCGGCCGCAGCTGGCGAACTTTCCGAGCTGGTACTCACCAGCCTGGGGCGCTACGGCGGCCCGTTGATTCGTTACCGCACCGGCGATTTGGTCCGCCCGCAATGGCCCGCCGGCTATGCGAATCGCTTCGTGTTGCTCGAAGGGGGCGTGCTCGGCCGCGCCGACGACATGATGATCATTCGCGGCGTCAACGTCTTCCCGAGCGCCGTGGAACAAATCCTCCGCAGCTTTCCCGAGGTGTTGGAATATCGACTCCGCGCCTTCAAGGTCGCGCAATTGGACCAGCTCGAAGTTGAAATTGAAGACCGGCTCGAACAACCGGCCCGCGTGGCGGAAGAACTACGACTCCGGCTGGGCCTCAACATCGAAGTGCGTTGCGTGACGATCGGCTCGCTGCCCCGCTTCGAAGGCAAAGGCCGCCGCTTCGCCGACGACCGGTAAACGTACTCGCGGACTCGTGTATGTTTCGTTCTTAGCGCCACATTTTCTGTATGACCGCAACTCCCGCTCGGCCGCTGATCGCTGTGGACGTCGGCAATAGCCGCATTAAGCTCGGCTGGTTCGAGCGATCGCTCGCGAACGATTTTCCATTGCCGGATCGCACCTTGCGATTGACGCTGGATGCGCTCGACTGGACCGAACTCGAAAACTGGCTCGGCGGCGTGGCGCCAGCCGATCTCGATTGGCGGTTGGGTAGCGTGAATCGCGCCGCGCAGTCGCAACTGATTGACTGGCTGCGCGATCGCGACGCGATTGCCAGCACCATGCTCTTGGCGGCTGGCGATTTGCCGTTACGTGTCGCGTTGCCGCGGCCGGACATGGTCGGCGTCGATCGCTTGCTCGACGCCGTGGCCGCAAATCGTTTGCGCCCCGCCGATCGCGCCGCGGTGGTGGTCGACCTCGGCACTGCCATCACGGTCGATCTTGTTTCCGCCGACGGCGGGTTCCAAGGTGGCGCGATTCTGCCCGGCCTGATGACTTCGGCGAAAGCGCTGAACCAATTCACCGATATGCTGCCGCTGCTGGCGGAGTTAGACGGAGCGCCGGAAGCGCTCGGAAAATCGACGCTCGAAGCCATGCGCTCCGGCCTGTTCTGGGGCGCCGTCGGCGGCATTCGCGAACTGGTCGCGCGCTTTGCCGAGCAACTGTCGGCGACGCCCGCCGTGATCGTCGCCGGCGGTAGCTCGCATGTCGTGGCTGATCTCTTGGGCAACGATGCCCGCCATGAGCCACACCTCACGCTGGCCGGCATCGCCTTAGCCGCCCAAGGCGTTCATGAACGTGGCGCGTGACAGTGACGCGGCGGCGCTGGCCGTACTGCTAACGCCGCACGGGCGCGGCGCGGTGGCGACGATTTCAGTCGCTGGGCACGGCGCCATCGAGTGCGTAGCACAGTCATTTCTTCCCGCCGTTGCATGGCCGCTTCATGAAGTGCCATTGGCGCAAATCATGTACGGCCGCTGGGGCAGCGTATCAGGCGAAGAAGTCGTCATCTGTCGCGTCGACGACGAAACGATCGAAGTGCATTGCCACGGGGGTGAGGCAGCGGCCGCGCGAATTCTCGCCGACCTGGAGCAACACGGCGCATCCGTGCGTTCTTGGCGCGATATGGGCGGCGACTCGATTCGCGCGGCGGCGATTCTCGCGCTGACCGAAGCGACGACGAAACTTGCGGCGGCGATTCTGTGGGATCAATACACCGGCGCGTTGGAGCACCCGCTCGCGGACCTAGCAACACGAGCCCATGACAATGACTTGGCGGAGGCCACTGAGGCGATCGATCGACTCCTAAAGTTCGCCGATCTGGGCCTGCATTTGACCACGCCCTGGCGCGTAGCGTTGGTCGGTTCGCCGAACGTCGGTAAGAGTAGCTTGTTGAATGCACTGCTCGGCTTCGGCCGCGCCATCGTTCACGATCAACCTGGCACGACGCGCGATCTCGTCACCGGAACCACCGCCTTTGCCGGCTGGCCGTGCCTGCTCGTCGACACGGCTGGATTGCGAGAAACGGCAGAACCAATCGAACGCGCCGGCGTCGCACTCGCCGCGCAGGAGTTGCAGCAGGCCGACCTGCTGCTCTGGGTTCGCGACGCCACGCTCAGTTCCGCTGACGAACCGCCGCTGTCACAACTAGTTGCACGCGATCCGTTGGTCGTTTGGAACAAGTGCGACCTCCTCGACAAAGCAGCGCAGCCTCACGGCGACGAACGTCTGGTCAGCGCCTTGACTGGAGAGGGAATCGAAACGCTGATCGATGCGATCGCCCAACGCCTCGTGCCGGAGACGCCGCCGCGCGGCGCGGCTGTGCCGTTCACGTCGGCGCAAGTTGCTCGTTTGAAAAACATCCAGGCCGATCTTCGTTTTGGCCGTGCCGGTGAGGCGCTCGACGCGTTAGAATCATGGCTCGGCGAACAAACATCGGAAACCTTGCCCGGAGAGATCCGTGAATAAACCGGAAGCCGCGCCGGCCGCAACGCCTGGACGGTTGATTTCGCTCGACGCCCTGCGCGGCTTCGACATGTTCTGGATCGTGGCCGCCGAGGAGATCGTCGAGGGACTGCACCACCTCTCGCCGTCGAAGCTTATCGAAGGCGTGCAACGCCAATTGACGCACGTCGAATGGGAAGGCCTCGTCTTTTACGACTTGATTTTCCCGCTGTTCGTCTTCATCGCCGGCACCTCGCTGCCGTTGTCGATTTCGCGCCGACTGGAAAAGGGCGAATCCCGCGCTTCGATCGCCTGTCACTTAGCCTGGCGCGCCGCGATCCTGTTTCTGCTCGGCATTATCTACAACGGAGGGATGCGTTCCGGTTGGAGCGATATCCGCGTGTTCAGCGTGCTGGGACGGATCGCCATCTCCAGTCTCGGCGCCGGTTTGATCTATCTGTACTTCCGCCCGCGCGGGCAGATCGCCTGGTTCGTCGCGGCGCTTGTAGGATACTGGGCGGCGCTCACGTTTATTCCTGTTCCCGGCTATGGCGCGGGGGACTACTCGCCGCTCGGCAATCTCACGCGCTACGTCGATCAACACCTGCTCATCGGCCGCCCGCACTTTAAAGAATGGGGCTTCGATCCCGAAGGGATCCTGAGCGCCATTCCCGCCGTGGGAAGCTGCTTGCTCGGCGTGTTCTGCGGGCAGATTTTGCAGCGCTGCGATTGGTCCAGCGGTCGCAAGGCTGGGTCAATCGCGTTGCTTGGCGGCGTCTGTCTCGCCGCGGGGTATGGTTGGGGACAATCTTTCCCGATTATCAAGAGCATCTGGACATCGAGCTTCGTCCTGGCGGCCGGCGGATATAGTTGCCTGTTGCTCGCGGCGTTTTATTTGCTGATTGACGTTTGGGGCTTCCGCGCCTGGGCGTTTCCGTTCGTGGTGATCGGGGCGAATCCGCTGGTCATCTACCTGGCGACGAATTTCGTTCCTTTCCAGGACCTCGCGGATCGCCTGGTCGGCGGCGGCGTGGCCGAGGCGTTGGGTTCCAGCGCCATGCTGGTCAACGCCCTGGTGCAATTCGCGCTCGGATTCGCCCTCCTCTACTGGCTGTACAGGCGTAGAATTCACATCCGTATTTGAATTCCTGCGTCCTCCTTGGCAGCGCGATGTTGGGTCGACTGTTTCTGTTGTTCACGCTGGGCCCGCTTGTCGAGCTGGCGCTGTTGATTTACGTCTCCGATTTGTTCGGCTGGAAGACCACGCTGGCTGTCGTGATCAGCACTGGGCTGCTCGGCGCGTGGCTGGTGCGTCGCGAAGGCTGGCGGGCCTGGAACCGTTTTCACGGCGACCTGAACGCGGGCCGCATTCCGGCCGATTCCCTCGTCGACGGCCTGATGGTCTTCGCCGGCGGAGTATTGCTGATCACGCCCGGCGTACTCTCGGACTTGCTCGGCATTTCACTGGTGTTCCCGCCAACCCGCGCGCTGCTGCGGCGCTACGCCCGCAGCCGCATTCAATTTCGCGCCACCGGTTTCGGCAGCAGTGCTAGTACCAGTCAAGCGGCGTCCGATCGTCATGATGAGATTATCGATGTCCGCGTGATTGATCGGGCAAAGCCGGAGGCATAGAAACTGACTGCTTGATAGTGCGCCCTTGTGATACAATTGATCCGTCGGGAAGCGGTCATCGACCAGGAGTTAATAACATGGCTACATCCACAAACCTCACGGAACTCTATCAGGCCGCGCTCAAGTTGCCGCTGAGCGACCGCGCCGATTTGGCCGCGACGCTCATGGAAAGCGTCAAGGCGTCGGAGAAGTACGACCGCAGCGACCCCTGGGCGGAGGAGATCCGCCGGCGCGTTGAAGATCTGGAGTCGGGAAAGGCAGTGCTGCTAACTTGGGAGGAAGTCGAGCGACGGCTCGCCAAGCGATATGCCAAAGCTAAAGCTGAGGATTAAAACAGAAGCATACGATGAAATTGCTGAGGTGTTTGACTGGTACTCGGCGCGCAGCAAGAAGGCGGCCCTAGCGTTTCTTGCTGCTCTACGAGTTGCCCAGGACTCGGCTGTGATTCAGCCCGAGTGGGCTGAAAAATACCTGCACGGCACGCGGCGCATATCGCTTCGTCGGTTCCCGTATTCCATCATCTTCCTTCAAATAGGCGACGAGATTGTCATCATCGCTGTAGCGCATGCCAAGCGTGACGAGGCGTATTGGGCGGATCGCTGATGCCCGCGTTTATCGCTTCGTTCGCTCCACGACCCAGTCGCCGATCACCTCCAGCGCGTCCGGCGAGAACGTCTCCGTCAGTTGCGCATACTCGGATAGCGCACCGGTCTGGCAGGTCTGAAACAGGTGATTGAGACCCTTCATTTCTCGCAGCGTGACGTCGTCATTCTTGGCCGCGGCCAGAGCCTTCTCTAGTTCCGGGAGGTTCTGCTTCGGATCGACCTGTAGGTCCTTCTCTCCATTCAACGCCAGCAACGGGCAACGCAGCTTGCTTAGCGCCGGCCGCGGATCGTGCGCAAAGAAGAAGCGGAACCACGGGGATTGCACGACCTTGATTTGCTGATTGAGAAACTCTTGTTGCGTTTCGAGCTTCGCGCGTTCCGCCTCGGGCAACTTGGCGAAGGTTTCCTTCACGAAATCTCGTAGCTTGGCCTCCAGCTTTGCCTCGGTGGCCTGTTCGTCGAGTCCTTCGCGCAAGATACCGAAAAACAACTCCTGCAGTAATCGATTCTGCGCGATTGCCGCGTCGTCGGCCCCCATCGCCCGTGAGATGAGTTCACTTTGGCGGTAGACGGTCTCTTCGCCGGTGACGCCAGGCGCCGCCAGCAGTACCACAAATGCCACGTCGGGGTTGTCGGCGGCCACGAGCGGCGCGATCATCCCACCTTCGCTGTGACCGATCAGCCCGATCCGCCGTGAATCGATCTCCGCGCGGCCTTGCAGATACTTCATTTCCGCCCGCACATCGTCGGCGAAATCGAGCGTTGTCGCCTGGGCGACTTCTCCGGTCGAACCGCCGACGCCACGGTCATCGACGCGCAACACCGCGATGCCGCGACGCGCGAGCGCATCCGCCAAAATCAAAAATGGCTTGTGATTGAACACCGTCTCATTGCGGTCCTGCTGCCCGGAACCGGAAATCAAAATCGCGGCCGCAAACGGACCGTCGCCCGGAGGCAACGTGAGCGTGCCCGCCAGATAGACGCCGTCGCTCGTGCCGTCGAAAGCGACTTCTTCTTCACGATAAGGAAACGGCGGCTTCGGCTCCTGCGGGCGTTCGATCTTGGTGACTTCTTTCACGAGTTTTAGCACCAGCGGAAATGATTGCCCCGATTGGCTCCATTCGCCCGTGAGCTCGTTGCCGTCCTCATTCAGTTTGCCTTTGAAGCCGCCGCCGATGGCTTTCATGCCGCACTCGATGGCGCCGTCATTCCAGGCGACGGTATCGAGTGGCAGCCCAAGCGCCCCTTGGTCCGGGCTGTCCATCTTGCCGGTCCATTTGCCGTCGCCATCGCGTTCGAAATGAAACGCCAGCCGCAGCTTGGCAGCGCCGACGTCGAGCGTTCCCTCCCAAATGCCGGCGCCGGCGGTCTCAGCCTGCGGTTTGGCGGCCGGTTCCGCCGCCATGATGGATGTGGAGAACGCTGCGGATAGCAGCAGGAGACAAACGACCTGTCGGGCATAAGTGCGGCAATACATGTCAAAGTTCCTAAGAAAGCGCGACGCGGAACATGCAGTAGATTCGATCAATTCGTTGCCATCTTGCATTCCCCTCTGCGGAAGGGGTCGCCAGGGACCCTTGGTGCCTTGCCGTAACCTATTCTTTCCCAGGCACGGCCTGAAATCTCTCGCAGGAAAACTACGCAAATGAACCAGCCAAAATTCATCAATGACGACGCTTTTCGGGCACTGCGGGCGGGCGATGTGGACGCGTTTCATCGGATGACCGCCGGCCGGGCCGCGATCGATTTCACCGAAGGGGATCTACGGGCCGCCGACTTGCGCAAAGCCGATCTCAGCAAGGTAATTCTCCGCGGAGCGTATCTCAAACTCGCCGACCTGCGTGGCTGCGACCTGCGGCACATCGACCTGGAAGGCTGCTCGCTGCATCAGGCCAAGATCGGCGGGGCGTACTTCCCGCTCAATGTCGCGGCCGAGGAAATCCGCCTCTCGGTGCAAGAAGGAACGCGGATCCGCGTCGGCACGGCCAGGTAGGGCGTCGGAGCGGGCCGTTCAAGAGCGCGCACCCTGTTGCCCCCAGGCGTGTCGCGTATTCTGATGGCACGCACGCCCTCCGGGAATCCGCCCTTGAAGACGCACGACCCTGACGCACAGCTCGCGTTCGCGCATCGCGTGGTGCGCGAGCTACGCGATTTCGGCTACGAGGCCTACTGGGCCGGCGGTTGCGTTCGCGATCGATTGCTGGGGCGGACGCCCAAGGACTACGACGTCGCCACGAGCGCCCGGCCAGAGCAAATCCGCCAGGTCTTCGGTCAGAAGCGCACTCTGCCCATTGGTGCCGCATTCGGCGTGATCACGGTCCTCGGTCCCAAGGAGGCAGGCCAAATCGAGGTCGCCACGTTTCGGTGCGACGCTGGATATTCCGACGGCCGCCGGCCCGACGCTGTGACGTTCAGCGACGCCCGGGAAGACGCCCTGCGTCGCGATTTCACGATCAACGGGATGTTCTTTGATCCGTTAACCGAAGAGGTCATCGACTACGTAGGCGGGCGCGCCGACCTGGAGGACCATCACATTCGTGCCATAGGCGATCCCTTCGCGCGGATCGCCGAGGACAAGCTGCGAATGCTCCGCGCGGTCCGCTTTGGGGCGCATTTCGGCTTTGCCATCGAGGAGCAAACGCTCGCCGCGGTCCGGAAATCCGCCACCCAGGTGCCGGTCGTGAGCGCGGAACGCATCTCGCAAGAACTGCGGCGGATGTGGACCGACCCGCATCGCGTGCGGGCTTTGGAGCTGCTGTTAGAGGCCGAGCTATTGCCGCAGATCCTGCCCGAAATCGCGGCGCTGATCGGACGGCAAAACCTAGAACTGGCCGAGGGGCCCTGCGACGTCTGGCATTATCTGCTGCGCGTGGTGAGCGCCCTGGAGGAACCGAAGTTCTCGCTCGTCGCGGCGGCAGTGCTGCACGTCTTGGCGATTCCGCACAGCAGCGTTGGTGGAGCGTCGCCGGAACATGAGGCGGCCCGCCAGGCGGAAGGCATTGGGCGGCGTTGGAGGCTCTCGAAGCAAGAGATTGATGAAATCCGCTGGCTGGTGCGACATCAAGCAACTTGGCAAGGCGCGACCACCATGCCCTGGCCCAAATTGCAGCGACAATTGGTCGCGCCGCTGGCCGCCGAATGGCTACAGCTGGCGCACGCCATGGCGCTCAACGGTCGCGGCAGCCTGGACGACGTGGCCTACTGCCAGGAAAAGCTCCGGCTACCGCCCGAAACGCTGAATCCGCAGCCGTTGGTCAACGGCCACGATCTGGCGGAGCTGGGATTGGTCGAAGGCCCGCGCGTAGCAGGAACCCTCGAGGCCATCCGCGACGCCCAATTGCTCGGCGAAATCAGCACGCACGACGAGGCGCTTGATGTAGCGCGACGGCTGTTAACAAATCCCCTCTAGAGCCGGGAGCGTGAGCGACCGGAGCGCGCTGGAATCGACGCTTTGCCCCGGTGCGCTCCAGGCGCTGACGCTTCTGGCTCGAAGTCAGCTCTTCTGGCTCCAAAATGGATGCCTCTGTTGCTTGATAGGCCGTTCGGCGCGATAATCCATTTGGCGGCCGGGATTCACTACCGACCAGGAACAGAGCTGTGTTGGCCAGGGTGCGAAGCTACTGGAGCGCGATGGCAGGTACGACCGGGGGATTCGGTGATTCCGAAACCTGGTCGTGGCTGATCAGTCTGGCGCTCCATATGGCGGCCTTGGTCATTCTCGCGGCCGTCTGGCTGCAATCACCGGTGCGCGAATCGACGCTGGTCATCAACTCGATCGACTACGAGCCGATCACGCCGGAGGAATTGCGCGTGGAGGCCAGCGACGTCCCCAGCGAGTTCGGGGCGGCAGGCGAGGCCGGCTTGAATAGCGCCGTGGCGCTCGCGCCAAACCTGGACGATATCTCCGAATCGCCGCGGATGACCGATCCGGTCGAGGTCATGGCCCCGACGGTCACGGTCAATCTCAGCACCGAAATCCCGACCGCGCCGCGATTGGATGAAACGCTGGTCATCAAAGGCGAAGCGGGCGAATCGGTCGCCGCGGCCACCGGGGCGATTGATCGCATCACGCAGGAGATTCTGCATTCGCTCGAACAGCGGCCTACTTTGGTCGTCTGGGTGTTCGATCAATCGGCCAGCCTGCAGCCACAGCGCGAGGAGATTCACGCCAAGTTCGAGCGGATTTACGAAGAGCTCGGCGCGCTGAAAGCCAGTGGCAACGAGGCGTTCACCAAACACGATGATACACCGTTACTGACTTCGATAGTGGCCTTCGGCCAGGACGTGGCGTTTCTCACGCCGCAACCGACGGCCGACGTTAAGGTAATGAAACGCGCGATCGAAAGCATCCAAAACGATCCCACCGGCGTGGAGCATGTGTTC
>JALHLM010000050.1:0-12160 GCA_022844585.1 Pirellulales bacterium
ACATCAACCGCTTCCCGAAGGGCCTCCGACAAGGAAGCTTCTAGGGTGAGCTGAGCGGAATCCGTCAAAAACATCGCCCCATGTCGCGCCTGCTGAAGGCCTTTGGAACGGAGCATCCTGACATGAAACGCATTCTCACGCTGTTCGCGTTGACCACGACCTTCCTGTTGAGCGCAGCATCCTGGGCCAGCGCCCAGAATTACGGGCAAATGTACAGCAGCATGCACCGTCCCACGCCGACACGGCAACCAACGGTCAGCCCCTACCTGAACCTGCTCCAGTTTCAGGATGCCAGCGACGAGTCCATTCCGGTCTATCAGACCTTGGTTCGGCCGTTCGTCGATCAGCGCCGCCTGAACCAGTACCAGGTCAACCAGGTCTACCAACTTCAGCAGCAAGTAGCCCGTAACGCCGCGCAAACTAGCGGCGCCGCCGGGCTGCGCCAAACCGGGCACACGACGATTTACGGCAATCATTCGCACTATTTTCCGAACATGTACGGCAGGCGCTAAGTGCCGCCCACAGCTTTGACCGACCATGAGTCAACGCGCTCGATCGTACCCATCACGTTCATTGCTCGCCTGCTCTTCGGGCGAGCATTTTCGCATCAGCAGACGTGCATGCGACACAGTGTGACCGTCTCTTACCCCCCCGCGCAAGGGTTGCCCAGGCCGGAAGGGTGCCGTATCCTGTGTGGTCGGAACAGTCGTTTCCAGGCCCGGATAAGATGCGCATATCGCGCATAAGTCGGCTGATTGTTTCGGGCAGAATCGGCTGATGAATGTTCAAGACCGAGTCTGTTGGTCTGGGCTGCGCCTGTGCAACGCCCGGTTCGATAGGCGCGACGGCGCAATGGCGGCGCCGGCAATCCGTCGCGAAGGAGAACTGCTGTGCATCGTGGCCTGCTTCGAAGTCTGTTCGCGCTGAAGTTGAGTCTGATCCTCGCCGCTTGCGCGGAAGCCGCTCCGCCGGCGGACGCCTTGTTGCCAAACACCACGCGCGGGTTCGTCAGCATTCCGAACCTGGCGGAACTGGAAGCGCAATTCGCGAAGACCCAACTCGGGCAGCTCGCCAAAGATCCGGCGATGAAGTCGTTCTCGAATGACTTGAAGCGCCAGTTCGACGAGAAACTGTCGGCCGGCTACGAGCGGCTCGGCCTGCAACTCGACGATATCCGCGACATGGCCTCGGGCGAAGTCGCCGCCGCCACCGTGCATGACGGGAAAGAGCCGGCCGGTACGGCCGTGATCATCAACATTAAAGGGCGCGAAGAGCAGGCGAAGCAACGCCTGGAACAGGTCTTTGCACGCCTCAAGGCCGAGAAGTACACGCAGAAATCGGAGCAGGAAAAAGAGACGCTGCTGGAGATCTTCGATCGCCCGGCGGATCCCAAAATCGCCGAGCCGGCTCGCCAGGTCGTGTATTTCCTCCGCGAGGATCTACTCTGTTGCACCGATCAACTGGCGCTCTCGCGCGAACTGTTGTCCCGGTTCGTCGAACAGCCCACTAACAATCTCGCCAACCTGGAAGCCTACAAGCACATCGTGGAGCGTTGCCAACGCGACGCCAGCGACGCCCAGCCGCATCTGCGTTGGTACGTCGAACCACTGGCCTACGCCACAGCGATGCGCGATGCCACGCCGAAGCCGGCCGCTCACGGGGGCGCGCAGCAACAAGACACGTTGCAGATCATGAAGAACCAAGGGTTCGCCGGCCTGCGCGGCGTGGGCGGTTCGGTGCAGTTCTATCCGCAGGACGGCAAGTACGAATTGCTGCATCGCACCGCGCTGTATGCACCGGAACCGTTCGAATTAGCGATGCGGATGGTGAAGCTACCGAACGTCGACGGATTCGAGCCGCCCGTTTGGGCCAGCCGCAAGTTGGCCCGTTGGTCCGCGCTGAGCCTGGACGTGCAGAACGCATTTGAGATGTCGGCGTCGCTGTTCGACGAAGTCGTCGGCGGCAAGCCGGGCACGTTTCAAAATGTGTTGAACGACATCAAAGCCGACGTGAATGGACCTCAGGTAGACATTAAGAAAGAGTTGGTGACGAATCTCGACTCGCGCATCACGGTGCTTGTCGACTATCACACCCCCGGCGTGAACGACAGCGGCGAGCGTCGCGTCATCGCCATCAAGAGCTCTAACCCGGATCAGCTTAAAGTTGCGATCGAAAAAGTGATGAAGGCGGATCGCACCGCGGTGCCAGTGAAACTGGCTGACGATGTCACGGTGTGGGAGATTTCGCCCAACGCCGGAAACGCGGCGCCGGGTCCGCCGGTGCAAAATGGTCCGCCACGTTTGCGAAGAAAGGGACCGCCGCAAATTCGCCCTATCAATCAGCCGAAGCCGCAGGAACAGCAGGGCGGCTTGATGCAGCGCTCCGCGGTGACCGTGGCGCACGGGCATCTGCTGATCGCCACGCATGCGGACGCGCTGAACGAAATCCTGGCCGAAGTGAAGCCCGAGGATCAACTCGCCAACGATCCGGAATACCAGGAAACGATGCGTCAACTGAATGAGCTGGCGCCGGGTGCTGGGTGTGCCCGCGTCTTCACGAGGACGCGCGAAGCACGTCGCGTCGGCTACGAGTTGTTCAAGGAAGGCAAGCTCCGCCAATCGGACACATTGTTCGCGCGGATGATCAACGTCATCCTGGGCGAAAAGCCGTCGGCCGCGCAGCCGCAACGTGTCGAAGCCGGCGAACTGCCGGAGTTCAAGGCGATCGCCCACTACTTCGGGCCGTCGGGCACTTCCTTCCAGAGCGAGGAAAAGGGCTTCTTCGCGGTCGGCATGCTGCTGAAGCAGCCGGAGTCGGAGTCGCTCGAAGTCGCCAAGGACACGACGCAAGACGTGGAGCCGGGCAGCCGCTAGGCAGGCGGCTGTTCGAGAAACCGCACTAGGACTTCGATCGCCGCTTCGAGTTGATCGAGCGCGAGCCATTCGTCCGCCGTGTGGGCTTGCGCAATCGAGCCCGGTCCAAATACTACGCTCGGTACGCCCGCCGCTGCAAAGGTCGCCGCATCTGTGCCGAATGGTACGCCGATAATGCGGCGTGTGTCGGATACCTGTCGCGCCGCCCGCAACAGTTGCGCGGCGATCACTTCGTTGCCGACGTCCGCCAGTGGCGGACCGATCAAAAACGGCGGTTCATGTACGAGATCGCGCGGCACGTTCGGCTGCGCGGCAAGGAAGCGACGCACGTGCTCGAAACCGCCCTGCGCCGTTTCGCCAGGCACGAGCCGGCGGTCGATTTCGATCGCGCATTCCGCGGGAATCGTGTTCACGCTCAGCCCGCCGGAAATCACGCCGACGCTCAGTGTCGCGCCACCACAAAGTGGATGCGGCGCGATCTCGCTCGCGGCCGTGCGTTGATACGCATCCAAGGCTTGTAACACCGGCGCCATGGCATAGATCGCGTTGCGGCCAGCCTCGGGTTGCGAACTGTGTCCCGCCACGCCGGATGTCTTCAGCCGCCAACGTACCGCTCCTTTGTGCGCGGTGACGACGTTTAGCTCCGTCGGCTCGGCGATGATGGCCGCATCGGGCCGTCGTGGCACGATCGAGGCTTCTCCCTTTCGCCACGACTCGGCGACGGCCAGGGCGCCGGTGTAGCCGTGTTCTTCATTCACGGTGCAGGCCAGCAACACGCTGGGACGTGACGGCGAGTTCCGTGTACGATCCAGCGCCGCCAGCATGGCGGTCATTCCGCCTTTGATATCGCAGGCGCCGCGACCGTAAATGCGTCCGTCGCGGACCTTCGGCTCCCACGGAGGAATCGACATACCCTCCACTGGCACCGTGTCTTGGTGCGCCTCGAACAGCAGCAGCTTGCCGCCCTCCAGCGGCCCCGGCCGGCCTTCCAAATAGGCCAGGATATTCTCGCGCTTAGGCGCCACCGGCTGCCGGCGATAGGGCCAGCCGAGTCGCTGAAATAGGCGTTCCAGGTAGTCGGTGACCTGGTGCTCGTAGTACTGATCGCCGGTCGCAGGCAAGCCCATCGGATTCACGCTCGGGAGCGCGATCAGTTCGGCCAGCGTGGTCAGCGGGTCAAGCGGCATGAGATCGACGGGCAGCGAAGGAACAACGGCGGGCGTCGAGCGGCAGTCGCGATGGTACGCCGGAAGCGGCCCGTTCCACAATTGGTACGCGGCGAAAACCTCGCTCGCCATCGACATGCGCCGGCTGCTTGCTCCCCTGCGCGGGGTCGGTTATACCGATAGGGATGAACGCTTCGTGCCCGGCCTCCGTAAGAACTGCCGGACGAGGTTGAGCCGCGCGGAGAAGTGCGAAACGTTTCTTTGCGCGGCGGGGCTACTGAGCGTTCTGGCAAGTAGGCCCCCGATTGCGGCCAAGAAGGGCTGCGCCCGGAACATGAGTCTTGATTGAGCCGTGATCTAGAAAGCGGCGCGGGGCGTGGCGAATTGGCAACCGTAGTTGCCCTCGCGCGCCTGGGCGTTGTTTTTTGGAGACAGCGGCGCTCGCGTTTCGGACTTAATGTGCGTGGGCGCCTGCGCGCATCGCACAAGTTGCCGTTTATCGCCAACCGTCACGGAGAAAAAGCTAGGTTAGTTCGTTAACACGTGTGCTCCCAGCCGGATTCCCGCCGGAATCCCGTGTTTTCCCAGTGCTTTGCAACGACCCATTGTCCTAGTCTGGTGCGTCGCCCTCGCCAGGGCGGCGTCGGGAGTTTGAATGTATGCGTGGCCAACGCCTCGCCGGGGCGCGCGCGCCGCGATCGTCGCATCGAGTCGAGCCGTCCGTGTTGCGGATCGAGCCGCTCGAGGAAATTGCGCTGTTGAGCGCCGCCGCTTGGGATACGGACTACGCCACGTGGCTCGAGCAGACGTTCACGGTCGAAGCGGCCGCGAATTTTCAATTCAGCACCGATGAGTTAAACGCGCTCGGCGATGTGAGCGCCAGCGCTACCGACGCGTCGCTGAATCTGATCCGCGCCGAGGCCGCCGCGAACTACGGCTACAACGGCGCGGGCTACACCGTCGCCGTGCTCGATACCGGCATTGACTACACGCATCCCTCGCTGGCCGGTAGTTACATCGGCGGCTGGGACTTCGTCGACAATGACGCCGACCCCCGTGACCAGAACGGCCACGGCACGCATGTCGCCGGCATCATCGCCGGCAGCGCCGCAAGCACGTACCCGGGTGTCGCCTCCGGCGCGAAGATCCTGTCGCTCCGCGTGCTCGGCCGAGACGGCTCGGGCAGCTTCGCGAATGTCGAGAAGGCGCTGCAGTGGGTCGCCCAGCATCAGCAGCAGTTCAACATCGTTGCTGTGAACATGTCGCTGGGCGCCGGCAATTTCAATACCAACCCGTGGCAGTTTTTGGAAGACGACCTCGCGCTGCTCGAATCGCGCGGGGTGTTTCTTTCGACCGCTTCCGGCAATGGTTTCTCCACCTACGGCAGCCAGCTCGGCCTGGGGTTCCCGGCCACGAGCAACTACACTGTTTCCGTTGGCGCCGTGTGGTCTGGTAATTTTGGCTCGGTGACCTTCTCCAGCGGCGCGAAGGATTTTTCCACCGCGGCCGATCGGATCACGAGCTTCAGCCAGCGCAGCGCAGCACTTGATATCCTGGCGCCCGGCGCGTTCGTCACGAACGCCGCGATGGGAGGCGGTTGGGCGCGCCTGGCCGGTACCTCGATGGCCGCGCCGGTCGTCGCGGGCGCGGCCGTGCTGATTCATCAGGCCCTCGACGCCCGGGGACTCGGTCACCTGGCCACGCAGAGCTTTATCCTGGACATCATGCAGGACACCGGCGTGACCGTTGTCGACGGCGACAACGAGCAAGACAACGTCACCAACAGTTGGTTGAGCTTCAAACGATTGGACGTCGCGAACGCCTTGGCCGCGGTGGCGAGTCTCAGCGGCGGCGGAGGTGGAACAACCAATCCGGGCACGCCGGGATCGAATCCTGGCACGCCGAATCCTGGCACCAGCAATCCTCCAGTCGTTACCGTCAATCCGAATGCGAATTTCGTCCGCGCGCTTTACCGCGAGTTGCTCGGCCGCGATCCGGATAGCGCGGGCCTGGCCTACTGGACGCAGCAGATCGGCGGCGGCTTGAGCCGTACGCAAGTGGCGAAGTCGTTGTCAAACAGCCCGGAATATCGCGGTCGCCAGGTGGACGTGTCGTTCAACGATCTGTTGGGCCGCGGCCCGACGACCGCGGAACGCAGTTACTGGCTTGCCCTCCTCACCGGCGGGACGGCCGCTGACGACATGGTGCGGACGTTGGTTTCCAGCGGCGAATACCAAAACGCGAACGGCAACCTGGCCGGCTTTGTCAGCGCTGCCTACCAGGATCTTCTCGGACGCACTGCCGAAACCACGGGCGTGAACTATTGGGTGAGCTTCCTGTCCACGGGCGGAACGCGCGCTCAGTTCGCCCAGACGTTGCTGACCTCGTCCGAGTATCGGCTCAACACGATCGACAGCTACTACCAGGAATACCTGGGCCGCGGCGCGGGTCCGACCGAGCGGCAATGGTGGCTCGTGCAAATCCAGTCCGGGGCCACAACACTCGGCACGATCGCCCAAAGCTTCTTGGGATCCGACGAATATTTCTCGTCGGCCCAAGGCGCTTCCGGCGCCGGCGCGTTGTCGGAAGGCCTCACACGGGACCATGTGGCGGCCGGCGAAGATCACAGTGCAGTGATCGATGCGATCTTACGGATCGACGGCAGCAGCGATGCGTCGCGCAACATGCGATCACGCATCGCCACGGTCGTCACGACCGCCGACGCCACGCAGCGTTGGCAGGCCGTGGAGCGTGCTCGCACCACGGCGCTGCAGAGTGTGGACACAGAGTTCTCCGCGGATAGCGACGACGCTGATCCGGCCATGGTCGACGCTACCTTGTCCTCGTCCTTGGAGATCGCACGAGACGAGTTGCTCGAATCGATTGCCGCTTCGCAACCGACCGACGAGCAACTCCACGACGAAGTGGTCGAGTCGTTGGCGTAAGGCTGCGACGACTACGAATCAATCCACAATGGCGGCGGCGCTTCACCCGAACGCCCTTCCTTCGATTCCCAGTGCCGGCGCACTTCGCCCAGGCCGAACGCGCACAACTCGAAGTCGTGGCTCAGACGTTGGAGCACGTCGCGCGGCGGCTCGGTCTCGGTCGAGTCGATGGTGCTGGCGATGAAATACGCCCGCTTCCCTTCGGTCTTGTAGTCGAGCAGGCGATCTTTCGTGCCGCGCGTGAGCTTTGGCACGGCCTCCGGATAAACGCCGGTCCAGAACAGCGTGAAGTCGCCGATGTGACGGTGCACTTCCCGTTTCGCGTCCCCCAATCGCTCGCGCCCTTCGACGAGCATTTCGGCGACTTCGTCCAGCGGTCGCCCAGCGAGATTCCGGACCTGGCGGACAGAGTCCATGTGGATGAACCTGGCCAAGAGCCCGGAGATGTAATCGATCAGCGGCGGGTCGGCTACTCCTAACCGAGTTTCGAATGTTTGCTCGGTCAAACCCGCAAAGTATCGCTCAAGCGTCGTCGTTCGACGGCTGGGATACATAGACTGCGACCTCCTCCCAGGCGGCGGAGTGACGGATCGCTACGCCGAGTTCGCCATCACCTCGCGGCGCGGCCACCGGGCCAGCGAGGCGGATCCGAGGCTATCTGGTCTGTCGAGGGGCGCGACAGGCGGGTGCGAGGCGCGCCAGGCTCGACGCGCCTCCAATGGCAACTATATGCTGGTTTTTCGGCACGGGTCAAGGGAAACCGCCCTGCGCGTAAATCGGCCAGTCGTCATTACCAACTTCAATCAACGGCGAAAGAACGCGCCGCATCAAGGACACGACCCATGCTGGAATTCAGCGGCGAAGAACGCTTCGAGCAGGACGCGGACCGCGTTTTCGCCGTCGTCACCGACCTGGGGCTGCTGGCCCAGAACATTCCCGACCTCGTTTCCTATGAGTTGGTCAGTGACCAGCGGCTGAAATGCGTGGTCCGCCCCGGCTTCTCGTTTCTGCGGATGACCATGAAGACCGAGATCGACCTGATCGGCGACCCCGCGACGCGTGCGGCGGACCTGCGCGTCCGGTCGCAAGGCATTGGGGCATCGATGGAAATCGAGTCCCGACTCCAGGTAGCCGAGGCAGAACCCGGCTCCGTCCTGAATTGGTCGGCCCGTGTGGTCAAAACCACGGGCCTGGTGGCCACGGTCAGCCCCGATCTGGTGCGAGCCGCCGCCGAACAGGTCATTCGCGCTGGTTGGCAGCGGGTGCGAGAGCGGTTGGCGGCCGGGTAGCTCCAAATGGGAGCGATACGGCAAGTGAAAACCGTCGGAATCTTAGTCAAATTCCTTGTAAACGATTACACCACCCGGTAGAGTAAAAACCTGCGGGAAAGTGAAGAAGTCGTGGACGTCAGCGGATTTGCGCCCATCCAATGGAGTGTCCCCCTCGCTGCTCTCAGTGAGCACCCGCCTAGAAATCCATCCAGCTGTCGATCCCTGAGGATGTGTTGCCATGCGAAAGAGTCTCCGGGACGGGAAGATGCGCCGCCGGTTTATCACCGCGGCCGGCTTGGGCTGTGCGCTGTCGTTCACGTTGCCCGCGCGGTCGGCGGACGTCACCTGGCAAGGCGATGTGTCGCTGAATTGGGCGATCAGCGGCAATTGGGATGCCGCCGCGTTGCCGACGCTCGACGATGACGCGCTCATCGACAATGGTCAGACAGTGGGCATTTCGTCCAACGTGGGTGACGCGAACAACGTCCTCTTGGGCGGCGACAGCACCGTGGCCATTTCGGCCAGCGGTTCGTTGAACGTCATTACCGACTTTTCAGTGGGAAGCGAAGCGGATTCGCCGGGCGCACTGACGCAAAGTGCTGGCTCGCTTGAAGTGGGGCGCTTCTTGAAGGTCGGCGATTTCGCTACAGGCGCCTACGCCATCTCAGGCGGGACGACAACGATCGGCGCTGAAGGCGGCGTCGCGGCCTTGTTGGCCGGCGCGTCGGTGGATAGCACCATCACGGTTACTGGCGGCGAACTGCGACAGGCGGACGTCGACGCGGACAATCTCGAATCGATTAACTATCTCGGGATCGGCCCCGGCGGTGCAGCAACCGTGGAGCTCTCGGCAGGCACGATCTCGATGTTCGCCACGACAATTCTTGGCGAAGGAGGGGCGACGGCCGTCGTGAACCAGACCGGCGGCGTATTCGAAACGCGCGATCGTAGCGTCCGTCTCGGCGGTCTTGGCGATGAAGCGAATATCGGTCAGGCCACCTATAACATCAGCGGCGGCACCCTGGCGACCGGAAACATGTTGGCTGTGGGCAACAGCGACTTCTCCACCGCGGAGATGAACATCAGCGGACTCGCCGACGTGCAAGTCGGCGGCGCGATGTCGATTGGCGTCGGAAGTTCCCTGGGCGGCGCCGAGGGCGTGCTCAACATTTCCGGCGGCACGCTGTCGGTCGGCGTGCTGTATGACGCGGAAGCCGAAATCGACAACCGACTCATCATTGGCGTCACCAACGATGGCTCGGGCATCATGAACATGAGTGGCGACGCGGTCGTCGACGTCGCCGGGGCCATGTCGGTCGCTGGCCTCTTCGCCGGCCCGGCGCGTGGGGAACTCAATGTTACGGGCGGCGTGCTCCTCGTTGGCCAGAACCGGGACCCGGAATTTGATCGTAACACGATCGGCGAAGATGATTTCATGGTCGGCGCGGCCGACGGTGCGGTTGGCATCGTGAACTTCGGTGGCGCAGCGATTATGGAAATTGGCGGAGCGATGCTCGTCGGCGGCACGTCGTTTCATGCAGCCGAAGGCGTGATGAATCAGACCGGCGGCGACATCTTGATTGGCACACTCGCTGACCCTGCTACTCTGCCAGGCGTCTTCGCAGACAACGACTTTTCCGTGGGTGCCGGCACCGGGGCGGTCGGCCGCTACAACATGAGCGGCGGCACGCTGACGGCGCCAGGCTTTGCGTCGATTGGTAGCGACGGCTCCGTCGACGCCGAAGTGGTCATCAGCGGGGTCGACACGCTGATGCAGGTGTCGGGCGAAGGTTCCGCCTTCCAGGTTGGCGGCCAAACGGGGACGGCGTTGGACGATCCCAACTACGGGCAACCGACCTTTGGCCGTTTAACGCAAAACGGCGGCACGGTCTTCGTGGACGGCCAATTACAGGTGGGTTCCGGACCGACCGCGCACGGTATCTACGACCTTAACGAAGGGGCGCTGGACGTGTTAGGCGCCACACTGCTTTCCGGCGCGCCGCCGTTCGAATTCGAACCCGGCGTCATTTCCACGGCGGAAAGCGAGTTCAATCAGTCCGGCGGGGAAAGCGTTTTTCGACGTGCGATCCAAGTGGGCGACTTCGGCAAGGGCACTATCAATCTCACCGGCGGGACGATGTCGTCGGCGGTTCCATTGGGCGGCGTCGCCTTGTTTGTCGGCGACAATGATTTGTCCGCGGGGAGTCAAGTCAATTTTTCCGGCGGTGAATTCACCACGGAAGCGGCGGTACTGGTCGGCTTCTTCTCCGCCAAGGACGTGGAAATGAATGTTTCCGGCGACGCGGTCGTGACCGTCGGCCACATCTTCCGACTGGGCGCCGACGTCAATATTGACTCGGATTCGTTTAACGAGGGCACCGTCAATCAAACCGGCGGCGTCATGAATCTCAACGGGCAATTGCAGATCGCCACGGGCTTGCCGGACGGAAATCCGTTGGAGCGCGCTAACGGTTACTACAACATCAGCGGCGGTCAATTGAATCTGCCCGACACCGCGTTTCTTGGCGTCGACGGCACGGGCGCATTCCGCCAGAGCGGCGGCGTCGTCCAGTCGGGCAACTCGCTTGTGATCGCTGAAACGCCAGAAGCGGAATTCGCGTATGAGCTCTCGGGAGGCACGCTGAATATCAATCGCCAGGCGATCTTTTTCGGCGACGGCAACGCATCGTTCGAATTCACTGGCGGCCGACTGGAAGGCGCTGAGTTCATCGCATTCTCGTTGACGCAGACCGGCGGCGTGCTCAGTACCGGGGACTTCCCCGATGCCGAAGAGCCCGAAATGTTCGCTGAGATCGACGGAGACTACTCCATCGCTGACGCCGGCGCTTTGGAAATCAAGATCGGCGGACTCGAGCAGCTCGTCGAATACGACTTCTTCCAGGTCAACGGTACGGCCAGTTTAGGCGGCGCGCTGAATGTCGTGCTGACCAACGATTTCCTTCCGCAGATCGGCGACGAGTTCGAGGTGTTGTTTTCGGCGGGCGGGAACCTGATCGGAGAGTTTGATTCGCTCGTGTTCCCCAACCTTCCCAACATCGATGGCGAACTGGAGTACACGGCGCAAAGCGTGTTCTTGCGGATCGTGGAGCCGGGCGTGGACGTCGAAGGTGACACAAACGACGACGGCAGAGTCGACATTGTCGACTTGAACAACGTGCGCAACAATTTCGGCGGGAATGGTCTCGGCGATACCAACGGCGACGGTGTTGTCACCATTGCCGACCTGAACGCGGTCCGCAATAACTTTGGCTTCGGGACAAGCCCGCCAGCTGATTCATTTCTGCCGTCCGCTGGCGGCGCTCGGGTCAACTCGCCATTCAACAATGGCCCGAACTTCGTTCGCGCAGAATTGAACTTGGACGGCGCGCGGGCGGAGGCCCTGTTGCATGGCGGTATCGGCGGCGCGAATCCCACCGCAGTCCCCGAGCCAACCACATGGTCCCTGGCTTTACTCGCGACGTTGGGTGGAGTGCTAGCATTCCGCCGCCGTCGCGGGTAAACTACTTCCTGAAATCACCCCGCCTGCGGAACCCCGGATTTCCGCGGGCAGCCTACATGCCAGGGTCGCGGATGCAAGGTCCGCGACCCTGGCATTGTCTTTTGGGCGACTGGGCGACGGCTTCGCCCTGGTCCGGTTCCAGCGTCCGCCGACGGAGGGCCGCGGAATTGGAGGCAGCCGCATGGCAAAAACCGCGCTATTCCTTGCGCGGCCTGCTGTTTTTGACGTTGTTCGCCGCCCTGATCGCCGGCTTCATGCATCAACGCGACCGGCTCAACCATGCTGAGCAAGTCCTTGCGGCGCATGGCCTGAAGTGGGAATTGCCGGAACTTGCCGAGCAGGAATATCGCCTCACCATCCAGCAAAACGTGGACGGGGAAGGTTT